>CAYYBV010000005.1:0-495 GCA_964469675.1 uncultured Verrucomicrobiota bacterium | reverse complement strand
GCGGGACATCAATTTCAAGATTCACCAGGGCCAGGCGGTGGGGGTCATCGGCCCCAACGGATCGGGCAAGAGCTCGCTCCTGGGCCTCATCGCCCAAACCATGGTGCCCACCGAGGGCGCGGTTTTGACCACGGGTCGTATCTCGGCCCTGCTTGAGCTGGGCGCGGGATTCCATCCCGACCTGTCCGGCCGCGAAAATATTTACCTCAACGCGGCGATCCTGGGTATTGCGCGCGAGGATATCCGGCGGCGGTTTGATCACATCGTGGGGTTTGCCGAACTGCATGAATTCATTGACATGCCGGTTAAGCACTATTCCAGCGGCATGTACGTGCGCCTGGCATTTTCCATGGCGTTGGAAATGAATCCCGATATTTTGCTCATTGATGAAGTCCTGGCCGTCGGGGATATATCCTTTCAGGGTAAATGCCTCGAACGCAGCCGCCAATTCCAGAAAAAAGGGAAGACCATCCTGTTCGTGTCGCATGCCCTGGA
>CAYYBV010000004.1:29242-29513 GCA_964469675.1 uncultured Verrucomicrobiota bacterium | reverse complement strand
CACTAACGTCCCATAGGGACGCCGAGACTGTAGCCGTTTAGGCCGTAGGCTGTAGGTCGGAATCAATAAAATACATTGGCAAAAAACCGGAACTAAAGCTTGCGAAACATCAGTAAAGTTTTCGCTTTTTCCGCGATTTTGCCGACAGTCTACAGCCCTCAGCCTACAGCCTGAGCATCCTATGGGATGCTAATGAACCCAAAAGTAAAATAATGATCCGTTTTTTCTGCGATCTTTGCGTTCTTTGTGGTAAATATTGCTTTGCAATTTT
>CAYYBV010000004.1:25078-29232 GCA_964469675.1 uncultured Verrucomicrobiota bacterium | reverse complement strand
TCTACAGCCCTCAGCCTACAGTCTACAGTCACCGATCTTAGTTATTCCACACTGGCCGGAAACCGTCACCGGGCCAGGCCAGGATATCTGCAGGATGGTAGCCGGAGCCGGAAAGCCACAGGCGCCAAAGGCCAAAGGAATCACAGTAAACGGCCGGATCAGCCTTGCCATCACCATCATAGTCGCCGGGCACGGCCACCGCTCCAGTAATCCCCCAACCGTTGACATTGACTTCGACATAACCACTGTCGGAGAGCCAGCCCCGCCACGAACCGGTGCTTGCCAGAAAAACAGCCGGATCCATAATCCCGTCACGGTCATAGTCAGCCACCGCGGGGCGATAACCGGGACCGCCCCAGCCGCCACGGCCTACTTGCGAATAAGCCCAATCGGACAGCCATGCCCACCAGGTGCCCGAAGCCTCATGATAAACTGCCGGGTCAGCCCAGCCGTCACCATCGTAATCGGCCGGCACAGGCTCGAATCCGGGGCCACCCCAGCCGCCGACGCTCTCCATGGCATAAACTGCGCTCGAAAACCAACCTTTCCATGTGCCGGTGGATTCCTGGTAGACCGCCGGATCAATTTTGCCATCACCATCGTAATCGGCCGGCACAGGCTCGAATCCGGGGCCGCCCCAGCCATTGATCGCCACCGTAGCATAATCAATGGACGAGAACCAACCCTGCCACGTGCCCGTGGATTCACGGTAAACCGCAAAGTCAGTCTTGCCATCGCCATCGTAGTCGCCCGGCACGGCTTGGCACCCCACTCCACCGTAGCCGGACTTGGTCAAACCCTGGGCCCCGAAGAACCAGACCTGCCAATTCCCGGTAGCCTCCTGGTACATGGCCTGGTCGGTATACCCGTCGCCGTTATAATCATTAACCATCACGGACACGGGCAACTGGTTGGTGCCGGCCGGAACCTGGATACAGCCGCCGTTGCGGCTAATGGTATTGTTGGCCAGGTTCGGGTCCAGCCACTGCGCCGGGGCCGCGTGCTGGATATTCACAAAGATATAATAAGAGCCCGGCCCAACGGGGGGCAAGACCAACGCGTCCCGTTGGGCCTTGGTCAGGACTACAATCACACTGTTACCGACCGTCAACGGCAGGCTCAAATCACCCCCACCCAGGCATTGATCGTCCGCATCCCCGAACACGGCGTTGCCGGAAATCCAGACATTATAACCCACACCCGTGTTGGGCGCGGCCATATTCTGCACGCCATGGTTAGTTACCCGGAAAGAGATCGCGGATGGCACCGCGCCAACGGCCATGCGCAAGGGCAGGAACACCAGGTCGGAAACACCGATATCCACCTGCCCCAAAGTGCGCCAGCCGATGTCAAAAGGACTGAAATCGCTGACAAACTGCGCGGTCTTGGCCTTGACCCAGTAATAATACTGCCGGCCCGGAACGGAAGCGGTATCATCATAGGTGTTCGCGGTCACGGAATTAGCCAGCATCGAGGCGGCGGCGCTGGCGCTGTTCGTGCCCCGCCACAACTCATAGCTGGAAGCATTGGACGCAACGCTCCAGGTCACGACCAGATGATCCGCGGATAGCCCCGCGCTGGCCATGACCGCATCAGGCGGCGCCAGCGGCCGATACCCGGTGGCAACCCCGTTCAGGTCACTGGCGCCAAACTGGTTGGTGGCCCTGACCCAGTAATAATAACGCTGGCCGGGCAGCGCCAGGGTGTCGGCGTAGGGCGGCAGCGAGATGGCAGCCAAAGGCGTGGCCGGCGGATCATAGGAAACGGCGCGGAACACTTCATAACCCGTGGCATGATTGGCGGCATCCCATGTCACGCTCACACTGGCGCCAGACGCGGAATTGGTGCGAATGTTGCCCGGCGGAAACGGCGGGGTCCCGCCCATATTGACGTAACCATCGCCATCGCTGAACACGCTGGTACGCGCGCCGCTCTTGGACCTCGCCCAGTAATAATATTTGGCGCCACGCTCAATGGCATAGTCGTCAATATAGTTGGTTATGGGCGTGGATATCTGGGAAGCCGTATCCGCATCATTGGTTATATTGCGATAGATAACATAGCTTACCGCCTCGGCTTTCAGCTGCCAGGTCACGCGAATTTTATTATAGGGTTCCACACCTTTCGTCGCGGTAACCGCCAGCGGCGGCGCCAGCTGGCGGAACCCGGCCGGCGAGTTAGTGCTGATTTCGCCGACGCCGTATTGGTTGGTGGCCTGGATCCAATAATAATAATCCACGAACGGCTGGTTATTCGTATCGTTGTAGTGTGCATCACTGGCAAAGGCCAGATTGCTGCTACCGGCCAAACTATTGCTCGTGTTGCGATACACCACATACATGCTGGCGCCCAAGGATGTATTGGTATTCCAGGCAACATCCACCCAGCGGTATTCGTTTGTGGTCGTTGTGATATTGGTTGGCGGACAGGGCGGCGTGCCGCCATAGTCGTAATCGCTGAAGCCGCTGCTGCCGGTAATCTCATTGCTGGCCTGCACCCAGTAATAGCAGGTCAAGCCGCGCGTAATGTTCGTGTCCACGTATTCCGGCGTCATGGCGTTGGTTATCCAGGCCAGCCCGGCGGACAAGGCCTCTGGGACTGTATTGCTATAAATAAAATAATTAGTGGCATTGGCCGAGTTGGTCCAGGTCACGATAATTTCATTGGTGTGATTGGCCTTGGTGGCGGTCACAAATGTCGGCGCCAAAGGCGGGATGCCGCCGCGGGCAAACTCACTGAAATCGCTCATGGCCACCGGGGTCGCCACCCGCACCCAGTATGTGCAAATCAGGCCGGCCGTAATCGCATTGGTATCCAGATAATTGGTCGTCAGCAGGGTCTTGACCAAAACCGCATCGGCGAGATTGGTCGTCAGGTGGTTGCGGTAGAGCTCGTAATAATCGGCGTTGGGGTTCCCCGCCCAGCTCACCAATATGCTGCTGTTGGAAGAAGCACCCCGGGCGACCAGGTTTGTGGGTTGAAGGATCGGCGCCGCATCGAACGCCGCGTTGCCCGTGCGCAGGACATCGTGTTTATAGGCCGGCCAGGCCGATTGATCAGTCTGCGCGTGACCAAAAATCGCGTACACATTGGTATTATCGGCAAAATATACGGTGCCATCGCGCCGCAATACAGGCGAATGGAAATTCACGGCGCCGCCGGCCGGAAAGACCCAATTGGTCGAACCATCCCGGTTGAACGCATATAAATTTTTATCCGCGGAACCAACGTAGATGGTACCATCCTCCGCAATGGCCGGCGAGGATTTAATGGCCGCCCCCGTATTCCAGACAGAGTCCGTCCCACCCGCGGCATTAAACGCATACAGGTTACTGCCGCCGCCGACATAAATTACGCCGTTGGACCCGAGTGCGGGCGAGGAATAAATCGGGCCGGCGGCTTGCCAGACACATTGCGTTTCAGTGCTCGCCGGGTCAAAGGCATATAGATTATTGCTGCTGCCGATATAAACCCATCCATTGGACCCGATCATGGGCGAACCCACAAATTGTCCGGCTCCACTCCAAGTGCGCAGGGTAGCGCCATTGTCTTGGTTGAGCATATAAAGCTTGCCGCCAGTAGTCGAGTCGGCCACAAAAATTCGGCCATTGGTGGCAATGGCCGGTGAGCCGACCATGCTGTAGTTAATGCTGTTGGTCCATTGCACCGCGCCATCGGCGTCAACAGCATATACCTTGCCAGCGTATGTGCCTAAATATATCGTTCCGTCATCAGCAATCGCCGGCGATGCAAATATGTAAGGGTCGCCTCCTGGAAAATAATTGGTCCACACTCCGGTTGCATAAGCGCCATCATCCCTGACCGCATGCAAATAGCCATCTTGGGTCCCAAAATATAAAGTTCCATCGCGGCCAATTGCCGGCGTTGAGCCTAATCCGGCGTAGGCGCCTGAATATTCCGTAATCCGCCCACGGGCTTGGAAACGCCAGCGTTCATGCCCGTTGGCGTCATACGCATAAAGATTGGATCCGCCGCCCACGTATATGGTTCCATTCCAACCCAGCACGGGAGAACAAAACCGCGCAAAGCCTTCGGGATCCTGCTGCAACGTGGCCTGCCATTTGACGGTGCCATAGGCCAGGCCCGCGCCCAGCCTGGTAACAAACCCGTCGGCATTGGTCTGGCCGACGCGG
>CAYYBV010000004.1:4082-25068 GCA_964469675.1 uncultured Verrucomicrobiota bacterium | reverse complement strand
GACGCGGTCATTATTATAAGCGCGCAACATGGTGGGGAAGTTGGTAGAATCCGTGGCGCCGGCCACAAACAGGGAGTAGCGATCGGCCGCAAGTGCCACGGCATAAGCGCTGTCATCGGATTGGCCGCCCAGGTAGGTCGAGGCCTGCAGCATGGACCCGGTCCCAAAATAGGTAACGAACACATCGCGTCCTCCGTTGGCGGTGGTGTCATAAGCGCTGGGCGTCACCGGGAAATTGGTGGAGGAAGTCCAGCCGGCCACATAAATCCGAAGCGGCGCATTGGTCGTGATCGAAACAAATACCGCCGTGGCCTCATCATTGCTAGTGCCGCCGAGATAAGTGGAAGCCAGCAGGTTGCTGAGCGCCGGGTCCAACCTGGTCAGGAACGCGTCCGCGCCACCCCGGAAGCAGTTTGTATAGCCGGGGGCCAGCATGTCGTTGGTCGGATTTTGCGGAAAATTGGTCGAATACGTGTAGCCCACCACACACACGATATTGGTGAAGGGCACCACGGCCAGTCCGCAAGCCACATCATTGCTCTTGCCGCCCAGATAGGTCGAGGCCACCACGCTGGTCAAAGCACCGGACAACTTGGTGACAAACGCATCGCTTAGCCCGCGATTTCTATTCGTATAACCCAAGCGCGCGGGAAAGTTGGTGGAGTACGTCCCGCCCGCGAGATAGACAAATCCATTCGTATCAACGGCCACACCAAAGGCCTGGTCATTGCTCTTGCCGCCCAGGTAAGTTGAGGCCGTCACACTGGCCAATGTACCGGGCAGCTTGGTGACAAACGCATCGCTGCGGCCGCTGTTTTTATTTGAATAACAACCGGTGGTAGATGGAAAATTGGTGGACTCCGTGCCGCCCGCAAGATAGATAAAACCGCCCGGATCAATGGTCATGCCAAAGACCTGGTCATTGCTCTTGCCGCCCAGGTAAGTTGAGGCCACCAGGTTGGTCAACCCGCCGGACAGCCTGGCGACAAACCCATCGTTAAGTCCACGATTTTTATTCGTGTAACCGTTGACCACGGGAAAGTTGCTTGAGTCCGTGTAGCCCGCCAAATAGACATCATCATTATTGGTGCTGATGGCCATGGCCGTAATCACATCGTTGCTCATGCCGCCCAGGTAAGTGGCGGACAGCAGATTGGTCAGCAGCGGATCAAACTTGGCAACGAAACCGTCAAAATTGCCCCCGCCATAAGTGATGGCGTAACCGTTGGTGGTGACGGGGAAATCCGTGGAGGCCGTGTAGCCGGCTACCAGCACATTGGTCTGGCTATCCAGAGCCATGGCGCTGATGATGTTGCTGCTCGTCCCGCCGATAAACGTGGAGGCCAGCAGGGGGTCAATCACCAGCGGACGAGCGGCATCAAACGCACCCACGCAAAAACCGACCTGGTCGCCTTCCAGCGCGTAGGCCACATCCACGTTTTGGATTTCCCCGGCCGCGCCGTGCTGGTAGGCCACCGGCGCCGTAAACCGCACAGGGCCCAGGATTGTGCGCGCTTCCAATTCACCGGAGGGCGCAATGCTCACGCCCTCGGCGCCGGCCAGGCGCAGGGCAATCCGGGCCGGATCCGCGCCGGGGGCAACGGTGAAAATTTTTTCAACGTTGTCGCCGGTGGCGCGCACCTCCAGCGTAATGCCTGCATATACTTCACCAAACCGCACGCCGCTAAACGCGGGAATATTGGCCTGCCAACGGCACGGATCACTGCCAATGAATGAATTAATCACCGCCCCGGAACACTCCGCGCCAGAGGGACGCGTCACTAGGTCGGCATCCACCAACACCTCGCGAATCTGCAGAATTGCGGAGTGCGGATCGCGGAGCGCGGAGTGCGGCAAAGCATAGACTATTTGGCCATCGGCCGTCACATAAACCGTGCCGCCAAAAGTGCGGGCATAAAATAGCACTTGGTCATCGTCAACCTGTCCCTGGTTTTGGACAAAAGGCACGCTTAAC
This sequence comes from uncultured Verrucomicrobiota bacterium, assembly GCA_964469675.1. Taxonomy (GTDB): domain Bacteria; phylum Verrucomicrobiota; class Kiritimatiellia; order JAAZAB01; family JAAZAB01; genus VSJD01. The sequence continues at coordinate 23,093 of CAYYBV010000004.1, read as the reverse complement.
CGCGTCGCTCCGCCGCGTGGCAAGCAACCGGCCGGTTGCCGATTTGACGTTCCGGCAGCCTCCGCGGACACGATGACGGCCAGGCCGATCGCACCAGCCAGCATCAATAAAAAACCATGTTTAATCATGGGATCAAATGCCCCTCTTTTTTCACGCTTGGAGTATATATAATTAAGCAATGCGTGTCGAGGATTGTTTAATGTTTTTCCACTGGAAAACAAAACGATTAAACGAACCGCAAAAAGCGGGTTGGCCCAGAGTCACCGAGCTGCTTGCCGCATTTCGCCGCACGCCGGTAGCAGTCAAAATTACCGGTAATTTGGGCGGATCAAAACAGACCTGACGGCCGGATGAGCCTATCCCGCATACGTATTATCCGCGACAAAATTTAGCCGCTTCGCGGGTCTTTAAACGCCAGATCCATATTCCGGGCAGCGGCAACCTCGTCCAGCCGTCCCACAACGGTTGTTACGGGGGCAGCATGCAAGGCCGCGGGATTGGCGCGGGCCGTCATCGCAAGCGCGCGCATGGCCGCAATAAAGGCATCCAGCGTTTCGCGGGTTTCCGTTTCCGTAGGCTCGATCATCATGGCCTCCGGCACAATCAGCGGGAAATAGACGGTGGGCGGATGAAATCCACGATCAATCAACCCCTTGGCAATATCCATGGCCCGAGCACCGCCGGCGGCGGCCAACGGCGCGGCGCTCAGCACGCACTCGTGCATGCAATGGTCGTTAACCGCCGGAAAGACATCCTTCAGAGCATTGAGCACATAATTGGCATTGAGCACCGCGTGGTCACTGACCACGCGCAGGCCGGCGCGGCCCAGCAGGAGCAGATAGGCATAGGTGCGCACCAGGACGCCAAAATTGCCGTAGAACGGCGCCACATAACCGATGCTCTTGGGATAATCATAATCCAGGCTGAAACTGCCATCCGCGATCTTAACCACACGTGAAATCGGCAGGAACGGCCGCAGGCGCTCCACAACACCCACCGGTCCCGCGCCGGGACCGCCCCCGCCGTGCGGCGAGGCAAAACTCTTGTGTGGATTAAGGTGGCAGACATCAAAACCCATCTGGGCTGGCTTACAGCGGCCCATGATGGCGTTAAAATTGGCGCCGTCATAATAGAGCAACCCATCCACGGCATGAACGAGATCGGCAATCCGGCGCACATCGGGCTCAAAAAGCCCCAACGTGTTGGGGTTGGTCATCATCATACCGGCCGTATCGGCATTGATAAAACCCTTCAATTTTTCCACATCCACCGTGCCCTGCGCCGTGGACGGCACCGCAACAACCTCAAATCCAGCCAGCGCCGCACTGGCCGGATTGGTGCCATGCGCGGAATCGGGAATCAACATGTTTTTTTTGGCATTGCCACGGTCACGGTGATAGGCCGCAATCAGCATGGCGCCGGTCATTTCCCCGTGTGCGCCGGCCAATGGCTGGAGCGTAAACTCCGCCATCCCGGTCAGCTCGGCCAACATCCGCTCGGTTTCGTAAAGCAGGCGCAGGGCGCCCTGGGCCAGCCGCGCGCCACGGCGCAGTTGGGGCCAAAGCGGATGGATTCCCGCAAGGCCTGGGTGCTGGGCCGCCGCCTCGCAGGCCTTGGGATTATATTTCATGGTACAGGAGCCCAGCGGATAGAACTGGTTGTCCACCGAAAAGTTGAGCCGTGACAGATTGGTGAAATGCCGCACCACTTCGATTTCAGGCACTTCCGGCAATTCCGCCGGGCATGCGCGCCGAAGCCGATCCGGGACCAGGTCCCGTACCGGCAGGGCATGGCGCGGTGTGCGCACCGCCTGCCGCCCCGCCACGCTTTTTTCGTAAATAAGTTTCATAACTTTCCTGATAAGGAGACTGTAGACCGTGGACCGTGGACTGTAGGAAAACGAGGAATATTTTCATCCATTATCAAAGCCACAGTTCCGGTTTTGCACATATGCATTTTGCCTGTTTGAACCTTTAGCCTACAGCCCAAAGTCTACAGTCCTCAGTATCCCTATGGGATGCCAGTAATTCCAATGCATTAATTTATCGAGCTTCCGTCTAAGGCCTTCTTCAATTCTTCCCACAGCCTACAGTCTACAGCCTGCAGCCTTCTTCAGCAGAGTGCCGCTTCGAGCGCGGCGGCCAAACCGTCAATTTCCGCCCTGGTGCGCCTTTCCGTAAATGCCACCAGCAGGATCGATTCCATCCCAGGGTAATAGCGCCCAACCGGGAACCCGGCGGCAATGTCTTTTTCAAAAAGCGCCGCAACCACATCCTCCGCTTTGGCAGGCAGGACCAGCGCGAACTCATTAAAGAAATTGGCGCGAAAGGCCGGCTTGACCCCGGGAATCGCCGTCAGCTTCTGCCAGCCATAGGCGGCGTTGGCCGCGCAAAGCTCGGCAACCTCCACCAGGCCGGTTTTGCCCATAAGACTAAGGTAAATCAGCGCGCGCAAGGCGCACAAGGCCTCGGCCGTACAGATGTTGGAAGTGGCTTTCGCGCGACGGATATGCTGTTCGCGCGCCTGGAGTGTCAACACAAAGCCGCGCTGACCGCGGGCATCATGCGTTACGCCGACCAGGCGGCCGGGCATTTTGTGCACATGACACTTACGCGTGGTCATAAAGCCAAGATATGGGCCACCGAAGGACAGAGGCAACCCCAGGCTCTGGCCCTCGCCGGTGACAATATCAGCCCCCATCGCTCCGGGCGTCTTGAGAATGCCCAGGGCCAGCGGATACACGGACATAATTCCCAGCGCGCCGCAATTATGCGCCGCCGTAACAAGGTCGCTAAAATCATCAAGGCATCCGAAAAAATTAGGGTTCTGCACAATAATTGCCGCAACATCGCCATTCAGTTGCGCTTGGAAGGCGGCGCGATCGGCCAAGCCATCGCGCATGGGGATGTCCACAAACTCAAACGCCAGATTGGCCGAACAACATTTCAGCATCTTCCGGTAAATAGGACTGACGCCTTCATCAATTAAAACACGGCGGCGACGTGTAATGCGCAGGGCCATCATGGCGGCTTCGAAGAGCGCAGTCCCGCCATCATAGAGCGAGGCATTGGCAACCTCCATTTCCGTCAGTCGCGTCATGGCGGTCTGGAACTCATAGATTGCCTGCAGGGTGCCTTGCGAAACCTCCGGCTGATAGGGCGTATAGGCCGTGTAAAACTCGGCGCGGCCGGCAAGGGCATCCACGGCGGCGGGAATAAAATGGTCGTAGAAACCGCCGCCACAAAAATTAACCAGTCGGCGCGCATTCGCCTCGGCCAGCTCCGCCAGTTGGCGGGTCATTTCCATTTCGGAAAGGCCTGCCGGCAGGCGGAAGGACGTCGTCTGCATATCCGGCGGAATCGTCGCGAACAATTCGTCCATCCCCGCCAGCCCCAGTTTAGCCAACATAGCACGATCATCGCTAGGGCTATTGGCCTGAAATGCCGTGTTTTGTGTCATAATAGCACGAGCCATCAACAATCAGCTTCCCCGTCTTATTGCTGACCAATCACTGATCGCTGGTCACTTTTAACGAGCGCGCCGTTCCTTGTTTATACAAGGGCAAAGACTCCACCCGGGCATTCAACGGCTTGCCACGAACGGTTATGGTCAAGGCCTCGCCCGGACGACTGGCCGCCTGGTCCACGTATGCCAACGCCACCGCAACATTCAAACTGGGGGCAAACAGGCCGCTGGTCACGACACCCACCTCTACCCCGTTTTTCATAACCAAATCACCAGCGCGCCCCGCCATGCGCCTTTCCAGCATCAGGCCCACCAATACACGATATGCATTGGTTTCTAATTCACGGCGCACCGCTTCCCGCCCAATAAACGGCTTGGCCATGACCAGGAACCGGCCACGACTGGCACCCGTCGGACGCCACTCCCGACGCAACTCGTGCCCATACAAAGGATAGCCCATTTCGACACGCAATGTGTCCCGCGACCCCAGGCCGGCGGGCAGAATCTGACCGGACTTCAGCAGGAGACTCCAAAAGCGGGCAACTTCGTTCGTCGGCACATATAGCTCATAGCCAAATTCGCCGGTATAACCAGTGCGACTCACAAGGCACGGGGTATACTGAATGGTCCCTTCCTGAAAATGAAAATAACCCAAAGACGGCATGATTTGACCAAAAGCCGCCTCGATCCCCTGGCGGGCACAAGGCCCCTGGATATCAAGCTTGGCCATGGCCGGGGAAAGATCCGTAAAAGTTGTGCGCGGCGAAAGATGCGCACGAATCCAATCCCGGTCACCGGCCAAGGTGCCGGCATTAACTACCAGCCAAAAACGGTCGGCACCCAAGCGGAAGCAGATTAAATCATCAAGTACGCCCCCGTCTTCGGCCAGCAGATAGCCATAGGTGCCGGCGCCGGGTTTCAGCGTGGCAACGGACAAGGTTACCAGCCGTTCCAAGTCCGCTTCGGCGGTCGCGCCCTTGATCTCGAATTCCCCCATGTGGCAAATGTCAAACACCGATGCATGCGCGCGGGTCCAGAGATGTTCGGGGATAATGCCGCCATAGACGAGCGGCATTTCCCACCCCGCGAAAGGCACCATCCGGGCGCCAAGGGCCACATGGGCGCTATAAAGCGACGTTTGCATATCCAGGTTGTTGGCATTCCGATCGCATCGCCCGTTGGCTGGTATCGGAATGCGCTAAAAAAATTAGTTAAAGCCCGGCATCATAGAACATTGCCAGACGCACGGCAAGCAAAATGCTCATGCGCATAGCACGACCGCACTTCAGGCTTGATATTTAAGCCCTTTCAACACCATAATAACGCATGCAAGCATCCTGTCCTATCCTCCAGATAATCAAGCGCGAAGGCAATTTGGCGCCCTATGACCGGGACCGGATCAGCACCGCCATCTTCCGGGCAATGGCGTCTATTGGCAAAGGTAATCGCCTCCGGGCCGAAGCGCTGGCCCTGGATGTCGAGCGCGCGCTGCTTGCCGCCTACGGCGCGGCAGCCACGCCCAGCGTGGAGGAAATCCAGGATATCGTCGAGGAAACACTGATGGCCCAGGGGGCGATCAAGGTCGCACGCGCTTACATAATTTATCGCAGCCAGCGCGCCCAGGCCCGGGCCGCCCGGGCCTATGCCTTCGAAGTCACCGACAATATCCCTTATAAAAAAATTTACGAAGTTTTGCGCTGGAACATGGATCACGCCTGCGACTCGATCGGCGATCTGAACGCCCTGATCGCCGGCGGACATTTTTCTCGACTCATCCGGGAGGCTGACCAGCGCTTTGATGCAGAAATCGCCGAATGTGCCGCCCAAATCATGAAACGGCAGAACACCATCCGGCTCGTCATTGTCGCCGGACCATCCTCCTCCGGTAAGACCACCACAACGGCCAAAATCAGCGAGCACCTGGCGCGCGTTGGGCTGGAATTCAAGACCATCAATGTGGACAACTATTTCTTCGACCTGGAACTACACCCCAAGGACGAGTTCGGCGACTACGATTACGAGGCGCCGCAATCCCTGGACCTGAAACTGATTAACGCGCATCTGGGCGCACTCCTGGCCGGCGATACCATCCAGGCCCCGCGCTATGATTTCAAAACCGGCAAGCGCACCCTGGCCGTCGAAACCCTGCACCTGAAGAGCAACCAGATTATCCTGCTGGACAGCCTGCACGGATTGCACCAAGATATGACCAGCAGCATTCCGGTGGAACAAAAATTCCGACTTTACATCGAAACCCTCGGCCAGTTGCGCGCCGCCGATGGCACCTTCATGCGCTGGGCGGATAACCGGCTCATGCGGCGCATGCTCCGCGACAGTTTGCATCGTAATTCACAGCCGGAAACAACGCTGACCCACTGGCATTATGTCCGACGCAGCGAGCTTAAAAACATCATTCCCTTCATCGATACGGCGGATTTTCTGATCAATAGCGCCTTGCCCTATGAAATGCCGATCCTGAAACACCGGCTGTTCCACTATTTCCCCGAATCCGCCACGCGTTACCACCAGGATCCCCGCCGCCAAGACGCCTATATCCGGGCGAAACGGATATATGATTTCCTGTTGCCCTTAACTGCCGTGACCGACGACACCTGCGTGCCGGCAGATTCCCTTTTGCGGGAATTTATCGGCGGGAGCCGTTACGAGCCGTGAGTAAAAAACGGGCAACTGACGATCGAGTGGATGTAAGACAAATTTATTGGTGATAACTTGGCAAGGTTTTGTTGGCAGGGCAGATGCGCCACGCATTTCTTTCGAAATGGGCGCCGCGGACGCCATCGCGCCTGCCAACCAGGCACGATATCCGGATACCAGAAAACGTTGATTTCTGTGGCAGCGATATGTCGGGCGTAGCTCTGAGCGAAGCCCGATGCTACCGTGTGGCGAATTTGGTTTCCACCCGGCTTTGGCCGGACGGATTCGCAAAAGCAAGGCAAGCTTGGGTCGGATGCGGGTGCGCCGCGCGAAGCATTGGACTTAATTCCATGCAAGCGTGGAAAACCAGCAAACGGCCCAAGATCGCCGCCGCCTTTTGCGAACCGAATTCGCCACACTGCACAGAGAGAGACAACAAATTTGGGTTGAATATATGAAAAGCGCGGGTGGAAAACCCTTCTACCGGGCGACGGACGCCGCACGTTCGTAGCTTTTCATGGTCGCAAGTTCGCGGGGCAGGTGCACCTCGTAGGCGTCGCCCCAGTTGATCCACTCGCCACTTAAATACCCCTCGTAAGGCAGGCCATGCAAAAGCTCGATGGCACGCGCATGATCAATCCCACCGGTGCCGATTGGCACCAAAACAGTCGTGCCCGGCGTGCCATCATGACAATGGACATGCCGAATCCAGGGCTTGAGCGCTTTAAAAGCATCATCCATGGTCACCTTACATACCCGCACCGGATGCATGATATCCCAATTTACCGCAATAGCCGGGTGGCTCACGCGTTGCATGACGGCCGCCACATCCCCCGGAAGACACCAGTCATCATGGGTTTCCATGCAAACTGTTACCCCACGCTTTTGCGCGTGATCGGCCACGGAACACAGCGCATCGGCCACAACACTAATGGCATCAGCCCTTTGCTGATCCTTGGTCAGATTGCCGCCAAACACCCGGATGCACCTGGCGCCGACATCCGCCGCCAGGTCCAGGCACTTGAGCGTATGGGCTACATTTTGCCTGGTCTTTTCCGGATCGGCATAACTGCACGAGGTGGCCAGACAGGCAATCGCCACGCCGGAAGTTGCCGATTGCTTTTTGATTTCTTTGCGCTGGGCAACGGACGCGGTGGTTTCAACGCCGTGCTTGTGCTGGCGGTCAATCCGGGGTTCCACGGCATCATAACCAAAACGCTTGGCCACGGCCAGCAAGTCGCCCAGCGCCAATTGAGGACAGGAAAAGCTCATAAACGAATATTTCATCACGGCCCCTTTCTGTTTGGGTTCTGGCACAACCGTCTTGTTTTGGACAACCTTACAAAACCGACAAAACGATATTAACCGCAAAAGGCGCAAAGGTATACAGTTTTCTTATCCGGCAGCTGAAAAGATAACACCGACCAGCCCGCAATGCTTCGTTCAACGATATGGGCTGGTTTTAAGCGGATAAAAAAACATTAAAGCCAGAACATCCTGTCGGCGAGATCTCTGCGGTCTTGGCGATCAAATCCGCGGTTGCGGCCACACCGGCTGGGACAGGACTCCGTCAGCAGTTACTGCCATGAATTTACCGCGATATTTCAGGTTACTTTTTTGGCGCCAACAGCGTTTCCAAAATATTGTCGCGCGGATAGGCATGCCCGCGATGCTGGCGAAAACCCTCGCCGAAAGCATAGCCGCGGCCGGCACCCAGATGCGCCGCCTGCCTTTTCATGAATTCGACATATTCGTCCATACCATGCTCGTGCCGCAACCATTCCCGCTGGGATGCGTGACAACACAGCATGGCCGCTTTTTTTTCGATCACGGAACTGATGTCCACGATTATGTCCGGGAGCGCATCCCGCCCAAAATGATCAATGCATTCCAAAGGCGGCATATAATAGAGATAGGGAATCCGCTTGATAATCGGCGCCGGATGCACGGCCCCGGTTGAATAATTACCAAGCGTGGCCGTAAAGGTGGCATCGCGGGCCAACATGCTGGCAATCTCATGATCCGGCATATAATCATTCGGGGACGGGGCAAAGACAATATCGGGCTGCGCACGCCGCATTAGCTCCGCAACCTTGCGGCGCGTGGGATTATCGAATACCGATTCCAAGTCGGGGATACCGGCACATTCACATGTTGCCCCGATCAGTTCGGCCGCGCGACGCGCCTCACCGGCGCGCACATGGGCAATCTCTTCCGGCGAGAGGGTGGCCGAACCACAGGACCCGTTGTTGACCATGGCCAAAGCAATCGCATGACCACGCTCCTTGAGCAAAACCAACGTTCCGGCGCACATGAATTCGATATCATCCGGATGCGCCGCCAGGGCCATGATCTTCATGCCGTTGCCTTTCAAAAGAAGGTTGAAAACTAAAGGAAATATTGAGCGCAGTCAGTAGCTAGAATTTAGAATACAGAATTTAGAACGGGATGTCCATACAGATGCTATTTAAAACTCGTATTTGGAAGTCAGAATGCTGAATTTTGACTTTCGGCATGGCGCTCCTCATTCTGAAGACTGGCTTCTGACACCTGAATTCCGGCTCTTGATTACCCCAGCACAATCTCGCGCATCGCCCGCTTAGGCACATGATGGCGCCCCCGGGCGTCCCGCCAGTATTTGATGTCGCCATTTTTCACGGCTTCCAGAACCACTTTTTCTTCCGGCCGCCCTAAGGCCAGCACGAGCAGAATTTCGTATTTAGCTGGAATAACCAGGATACCGCGCAGGCGCTCCTTTTGAATTGAGCCGATGATACAACCACCCAAGCCTTTGGCGGTGGCACCCAGCATGATACTTTGCGCGGCAATGCCATGATCACAGCCAAACTCTTGTCGAATCGTGGTGTCGCCCAGGATGATAATATATGCGGCGGGCCGCTCGCCTTCAACCGGGCCACCCCACGCCTTGAGATAGCCCGCCCAGGCCAGGCAGGGGAAGATCCGGGCATTGCGCCGTGAATCGCAGGACAGGATAAATTTCAGGGGCTGCAAATTACCGCCGGAAGCCGAAAGTCGCGCCAGGTTCACCAAGTCCAACAAGTCGGCGGGTTTAATCCTGTGCGCCTGATTAAAACGCCGGATTGTCCTGGTTTTTTGCACTAAAATCTTAAATGTGTCCGGCTGCATAAAACATCCCACCGCCACGATTGCAAAAAAAGAGCTCCACCCCTTGCAGGATGGAGCTCTTAACCTAATAAACATGATTTCTTAGCGGAGGACGTGACCGGTTACAACAGCACACGACGCATTGGAGCCGACGGGGTTAATATTATAATCCGCATCCGTTGCCGTTTCGGATCTCGCCGCCGTGGAATTCGTCGAAGCCGGGCAATTGGGCCAAGCCTTCAAATAACCACCGGCAGCCGTATTGGTCGGACCAATTGCCGCCCAAGTGATTACTGCTCCATTCGTTAAACCAGTTTCCAGCGCGCATTGATCCTTGGCCGCCTCAATCTGGCGCAGGTTATTGACACAAGCATTCTGCTGGGATGTCAGACGCGCCCGCATGAAAGACGGGATCGCGATCGCGGCCAAAAGGCCGATGATCGCCACCACGATCATAATTTCTACCAATGTAAAACCTTTTTTCATCACTTTATCTCCTAATCCCTACGCCACAAAAGCTCGGGATTTTTTATTAATTTTACTATTTCGTTATTATACTACATAGCTCCGTAATTATCGCGTGGAACATAAAAGCTCCATTTCCACACTTAAATATTGCCTGGCACCCCCTTCCTTGGTTTATGGTTTGATTCAGCCTTATATTTACATTAAATCAATATATGTCAAGCTAATTGATTCAATAAGCAATAATTGTGCCAATAAACAAACTTAAAGCTTAACTTTAAACGAAGAACAACGGCAAACATCTAATTCCAACAGCGCCTCTCTTGCCATAAAAGCAATTACTGATCCATTGTTAACCATTCTACCCATCACCTGATAATAAATATTAAATAGACAAACTCAATTTTCGCATTATTGACTTAATTTCAATCCTAAATGGCCGCGTTTAACACAAAACTCAATATCATTTATGAGAATATTAGAATGTGACTGTATAAAATGATAAAAAAATAATGATTATGAAAATTCGGCAAATTTTAATCCAGCTTGTAAGCTATCGCTCCTTCTTCGCCATAAGCGCCACGCTAGGCAGTCCAGTCACCTATCCTCACGCTCTCCGCTTCACGTGCTTCAATCCTTCGGTTCAGGCATTTTCCGATAGAGCGTAGCCAAACTAATCCTCAACGACTTGGCCGCTTTCTGCTTATCACCGTCCGAATAAGCCAGTGCCTGGGAAAGGTATTCCTTTTCCTTCATGCGCAGGAAGGCCTTTAAAGATTTACCGCGGATATCGTCAATTTTTTTCAATCCGCCGTCTGTTGCGAATGTTATTTGTTGTAGTTTTGCCGGCAGGCTTGCCCGGGTAACGACGGCATCCTTGGTAAAGGTCAGGGCATGCTTCAGGGCATTTTCAAGCTCGCGGACATTGCCGGGCCAGGCATACTGCTCGAACAGGGCGATGACATCAGGATCCACGGTTGGCATCGGCTTGTTCGCACCAACCTCCCGGCGCAATAAATGATAAACCAAAGGCAGGATATCTTCAGGCCGTTCCCGCAAAGGCTTTATTTCGATCGGGATGACACTCAGGCGATAAAAGAGATCCTCGCGAAATTTATTCTGTTCAATCAATTGTTCCAGGCGCGTATTGGTCGCTGCCAGCACGCGAACATCCGTCGGGATCGTCTCGTTGCCGCCAACGTGCCGGATTTCCTTATCCTGCAAAACGCGCAGCAATTTGGCCTGAATGTTAAGCGGCATGGAATCAATTTCGTCCAGAAAAATGGTGCCATGATCGACCACTTCAAACAGCCCCTCTTTGTCGGCGGCGGCCCCCGTAAAAGCGCCTTTGACATGGCCAAACAATTCCGATTCAAGCAGCGCCTCCGGCAGGGCCGCACAGTTAAGTGGTAGAAATTTTTTGGTTTTCCGGATGCTGTGGCCGTGGATGGCCCTGGCCACCAACTCCTTGCCCGTGCCGCTTTCGCCGTAAATCAGCACCGTGGTATCAGTAGGCGCCACCCGCTCAATCATTTCGCATACATTGCGCATTGCCCTGCTTTCGGCCACAATATTTTCAAACTGATATTGCCCGGTAAGCCTGGCTTTTAATTGCACATTTTCGCTCAATGCCTTGTTATATTCCAGGGCCCGCTTAACCGTAATGATCAACTCGTCGAGTTTGAACGGTTTCGTGATGTAGTCAAAAGCGCCCAGCTTTAAAGCTTCGACAGCCGTTTCCACAGTGCCGTAACCCGTCACCATCAAAACCGACATTGATGGCTGGCATTCCGTGGATAACTTTAGAAGCGCCATCCCATCGACCGGACGCATGCGGATATCGGAGATCATGAGATCAAACGGCGTGCTTTTAATCAATTCCACCGCTTTTTCGCCGCCATCACAAGGAACCACCTCATAGCCTTCCGCCTTGAGCAGGACGCTCAATACACTGAGAATGCTGGGCTCGTCATCAACCAGTAGAATTTTAGCCATAAGATGGATATCCCTTAATTAATCAAATATTGATATTGCACCCGTTAACAAAAAGCAAGCGCAAATTCGCGATTTCTTAAAAATCAAATTGCTGCTGGCCAAGCGGTTAGTGGCCGGAATTCAGGCACAAGAACGCGAAGCGAGCCGGCGACGGTATTTGGTTGCGCCAGCAGCGACGCTTGCCAAGCGCCCCGCTATGGCGCGTATTGCCGAGTTGGAGACAGTTTCGGCAGAGGTCAGCAAACTGCCGGGGGCGCATGCACCGGCCATTCTGACTCCGGAATACCTGCGTAGTTGCCGCGGCAAAACAATCATTAGCCGCCAACAATTTCGCCCATTTTGAAGATCGGCAGGAACATGGAAATAACAATGCCGCCGATGACCACACCAAGAAAAACCATCAGAAGCGGTTCAATTAGCGAGGTCAAACCGCTCAGCATGGTTTCCACCTCATCGTCATAAAAATCTGCAATGTTTTGCATCATCTCGTCGATTTTTCCTGTTTTTTCACCAGCCGCCATCATATGCACAAGCAATTTAGGAAAACAGGTATGCTTGACAAACGCGTTGGAGAGCGGTTCGCCTTGTTCAATGATGGCGCGGGCTTCAAGAATTACACGCTCAAAAACTTTGTTGCCCGTGGCGCCCGAAACGATTTCCATGGCCTGGAGAATGGGCACCCCGCTTTTCAAAAGCTGGGCGAAGGTCCGCGCAAAACGACTGGTGGCCACCTTGCGGTTTAACTCGCCAATTACAGGCATTTTTAAGGCAAACGCTGACATTTGATAGGCGCCGGCCACCGTTTGCTTCCATTTTTTGAAGGCGATAAAAGCCACCACGGCAAACGCCAGGATGAATATGCCGTATGCCTTTAATCCGTCACTCAGATTAATCAAAAACTGGGTTGGGGCCGGCAGTTTGGCACCGAAATCTTTAAACATATCGGCGAAAACCGGCACAATAAACAGGATCATAGCCGTCGCAATACCCAGGGCAAGACACAGCACGATCACCGGATAACTCATGGCCGACTTTACTTTCCGGCTAAGCTTGGCCGCATCTTCCAGAAAACCGGCCAGACGATCCGCCGTCTCGCCCAGCTGGCCTCCGGACTCACCCGCTTTGATCATATTAATATATAACGGATCAAAGATTGAGGGATAATGCGCCAGGGCTTCCGAAAAAGAGGCGCCCGACTGCAAATAATTTTTTAAGCCAAGTACAACCGTTTTGAAATTCTTGTCACCGGTCTGATCTTCCAAAGCATCCAGCGCCTGGATGAGCGGCATGCGGGCCAGTAACATGGCCGAAAGCTGGCGCGAAAAGGCCGGCAATTCCTTGTTGCGAATATTCTTGGCGCCCGCAACACGGTCGCCTGCGCTCTTGGCACGGCTTGGTTCCTGACGCTGCTCCGGCAACGGCCTGGGCGCCGGTGATGATCGTGACCCTGGTGATGGCGTGGACACCAATGGCGTCGCGGGACCGGACTTGGTTGATCCTGATCTAAAAACTGGCATCGGCAGCTCCTTGCGTCGCTTGTCAAAGCTCGCTTTTGCAAATAAAATACAGCAGTCAGTATCCAGAATTCAGAACAACTATGCTTGACAACATAATTGCTGTCAATAATTTGTATTTATTCCGAGATCTTTCTTTTGCAGTCTGAATCCCGGCATAGCTTTAGCTTTGCAATTGTTTAGCTTAAATGATTATTCTCCGCCGCCGGTGACGCTCAAAATTTCTTCCATGCTGGAAATGCCCTGTTTAACTTTCTCCAACCCAACCATGCGGAGCGTCATCATCCCATTCTGAATAGCCTTTTCGGCGAGCGCGCCGGCGTTTACATTTTTTAAAATCAATTGACGAATGGCGTCATCCACCACCAGCACTTCCATCAAGGCGCCCCGCCCGTGATAACCGGTATTCAGGCACTTCGGGCAACCGGCCGGAGCGAATAACTTGGCCCCCTCAAAATATTTGGCATCCAGGTTATACATCCGCAAATTGTCCAGCGAGAGTTCCACCGGCTTCCGGCAAACCGGGCAAAGCTTCTTATACAAGCGCTGGGCCTGGGCCATGATCACTGAAGAGGACAGCAGAAACGCCTCGATGCCCATATCCCGCAGACGGGTGATGGCGCCAGCCGCATCATTGGTATGCAAGGTGCTTAGCACCAAATGACCGGTAAGCGCGGCTTTTACGGCAATGGCTGCCGTTTCCTGGTCACGGATTTCACCAACCATGACAATGTCGGGGTCCTGGCGTAAAATCGCCCGCAGGGCCCCGGCAAAAGTCAATCCAACTTCTTCATTGATCTGGACCTGATTAACGCCCACCAACTGATACTCCACAGGATCCTCGGTGGTGACAATGTTGACGTCCGGCTTATTCAGGTCCTGCAGACAGGAATAAAGGGTTGTGGTCTTGCCGCTGCCCGTTGGCCCGGTTACCAGAATAATCCCATGGGGCTGACTGATCGCATAAACCAGGGATTCCCTAGCCTTCACGTCCAAATCCAGGGCCGAAAGACTGGGCGCCAAGTTGGTTTTATCCAAAATACGCATTACGATTTTCTCGCCATGGATCATTGGCAGAAGGCTGACGCGCACATCCACCTCCTTGCCCAGGGCCTTGATCTTAAACCGGCCATCTTGCGGAATGCGCCGTTCGGCAATATCCATATCGGACATGATCTTGATTCGTGAAATAATGGCCGACTGCAATGTTTTCGGCGGGCTGGGGATCTCGTAGAGGTCGCCGTCCACACGATACCGCAGACGCAGGGCTTTTTCCATCGGCTCAATATGAATATCGCTGGCCCGCCGCCGCATGGCTTCCACCATGATGGAGTTGACGATGCGGATCACGGGCGCGCCCTCGGCGCTCTCCAGCATCTGGTCCAAGCTGACTTCCGCTTGCTTTTCGTGACCGACTTCCACATCCTCGCTTTCCATCATGTTTTTGAACATATCTTCCAGACCGGGCGCGGCTTTCTCGGTGAATTTTTGCAGAACGTCCTTCACTTCCCGCTCCGTTGCCACGACAGGCACAACTTGCAGACCGGTGATCATCTTAATTTCATCCAATGCGCTGACATTAAAGGGATCCCCCACGGCCACCGTCAGCATCGTCCCGACTTTTGCAATTGGAATCGCCACGAGTTTATTGCACACCGCCTGGGGAATCAGCTCCAAAAGATGACTATCCGGGATGAAGCGGGCAAGGACCATCGGTGGAATGGCCAGATATTCGGCAAACATCATAGTCATATCCGTATCCGAAACAATCTTATGATCAACCAGAAACTCCTCCAGGCGCTTGCCATCGGCCTGCGCGTCGGCACGAGCCTTCTGGATCGCGTTCAGGTCAAGCACGTTGCGCCGCACCAAGATGGCCGCAATATTGTCCGAAAGTGATTCCTGGTTGGGCATGACGGAGTTGTGTCTTGCCGCTGTCTGCTCATCAGGCATGGTAACGCCTCTTAATTTGACCTTCAGCAATTTTACCGTCCTATCGAACGGCCCTGCCAAAGAATGCTGGCATGGCTGCCAATCTTTAGAACCGTTATGCTTTTAAATTACTTTAAAACCGTTATCCGTCCACATTAAAATGAAGACTTGTTTCATCGTTTGATAAAACTTATATTAAACCTGGGCGGTCAGAGAATCAACACATTTATTAGTTAGCCGCGGGTTGCCGTATGACCGATGTTCAGCGAGCCAAACCATCATCCGAAACAGAAACCTGGGAAGCCATCGCCTATTTTGAAAAAATACTCGAGGCGCTGCCCAATGACCGGTTGTCACTGGAAACGCTGGCCGACGCCTACGAGAAAGTCGGCGACCGTACCCGCGCCAAAGCCTATACGCTGCGACTGGTTCCAGTAATGGTTGACGAAGCCGACGAAGATGACATTGATAAACTGCTTGTAAAGATCAGGCTGTTTGACCAGAACGATCCTGAGGTTAAGGCGGCCATTACTAAGCTGGAAAGCTTAAAACCCGAGAAGGTCAGGGCTGTGGTCCGGAACGACATGGACCAGCTGTCGCGCCGCTCCGCTAATATTGCCAACGAAATCGCGATGGCTTGGAACCTGCTCCAGGCCCACAAGCTCAACCAGGAGGATTATGCAAGCGTGGTGCATGACCTCTCGGAAAATTCGGCGCGCGCCCTGGACACGCCGGTCTCTACCCTGCATGTGCTCCAGGACCGCAACCATTCCGGGTTCAATGACATTATGGCATTCATCGTCACCACCTGCAACCTGCCGCTCATTGGATTGGCCAGCTTCGACATTCAGCCGGCCACGGCGATGTTATTGCCAATCGAATTTTGCATCAAACGCGGCGCCATTGTATTTGAACTCATGAGCAATGACGCCCTGACTGCCATCTTGAACCCGTATGATACCCAGCTGCTACGCGACATGGAGGATTTAACCGGCAAAACCTGTCACCGCTACATGGTAACCCCTGCCGACTTTGATGCCGCCCTGATAAAAATAAAAAAGATGAGCGCTACTCCGTAACCAGAAGACTGTCGTCAGAACTCGGCATTCTGGATTCGCCGGTTAAGGCCCTCAATTGAGTGTCGCGCCCATCTTCAACGATCTGGTCTGCTTGCCATATTTCAGCACCACGCTGTCGCGGCGGATTTCAACCAGGGTTACACCATCGATCTGATCGCCCAAGAGAATCAACTTGTTATTCAGGCGCGCGCCCGACTGGCCGGCGCCCATATTACTGAAGACGGCCGAAAGTTTCAACCGCGGCCAGAACACAGAACTGAAGCGTGAGCCATCCCGGTCCTCGCCCGCATTTTTAGAAACGGCCGGGCTACTTCCTTGAGGCTGGGTTGCCGGGGCGGGGGCGGCCGCCGGAACCGCTTGCGCCGCCATGCCGGATAAAACCGCATTTTCCGCCGCGTCTTCACCTTCATCCGCAAACGCCGGCGCGGCCACGGCGGCCGGACTGAACAATGGCCCGACGGCTGATGCGCGGTCCGGAGCTGGTGACGGCATTGCCCTCGCCGGGGGTTGCGCCGCTGGCGGCAGCTCCTGAAGCGGCGCCTTGCCCAAGGTCACACGAACCTTGCCCAGGTTCGGCATGAATTCACCAAGCCATCTGCTCGCTACCGCCTGTTTCATAACCAAAGCCACAAAAAGCCCGCCACCCCATAAGATTAAAACACAGAAAATTATGATGCCGACAATCCGTTTCCATGAATTGCCGGATTGCCCCTGTTTTTTCGAGTCGCCCGGCAAAGGCAGGTCCATCCGTTCAGGACCGGGCGGGACGGGCATGGCTTCCGGCACGGGAGGCTTTGCGACCTTCAGCGGAACCCGGATGCTTTCCGTTTCTTCCTGCTGTCTTTTCAAGGCATCTTGGATCAAACTCATGACTCGCCCTCCAGCTGCTGAATGGCCTTTGATACACATTCCCCATCAAGCCGTCGGATTTTTGCCACATACCCGGCCAGCAGGGCAACATCGCAAACAGCATTAATCAGGCGCGGAATGCCGGTAGAATAAAGATAAACACGGTGCACGGCTTCAGCGCTGAACATTTCGGCACCCGTCCACCCGGCCGTCTTCAGGCGATGCTCAATGTATTGCTTCAGCTCGGCTTCTGTCAAAGGGAAAAGGTGATAACGCACCGTAATGCGCTGACGGAGCTGGCGCAGTTCCGGCGCCGCGAGGCGGCGCTTAAGTTCCGGCTGGCCGCAAAGCACGATCTGCAGGAGCTTGTGCTGGTCCGTCTCCAGGTTGGACAGCAGGCGCACCTGCTCCAGCACGGCTGGCGCCAGATCCTGGGCCTCGTCAATAATCAACGCCACGTTATTATCCTGCCGCAACTGCTCCAGCAAAAAAGCGTTCAAGGTTTCCAGACAGACCAGCCGGTCACGGCCTTTAGCCGCCAGCCCGAAGTCATGCAGGATCGCTCGCAGCAATTGGTTTTCCGTCAGCCACGGGTTCAACACCAGGGAGGTTTTAACATTCCTGGACAACGCCGCCAGCACTGCCCGGCAGATCGTTGTCTTACCAGACCCGACTTCACCGGTCAGCTCGATAAATCCCTTGCGGTGCTCAATGCCGTAAATAAGGTGGTCAAAGGCCTCCTGGGTGTGCTGAGCAAAAAAAAGAAACCGGGGATCCGGCGTGATATTAAAAGGCGCTTCCTTGAATCCGTAAAATCGAAGGTACATAAGCAATCAATTTTCCAAGTTTAACGCCCCGCGCAATGCGGGATAAAGTTTTGGGCTTGCCCCGCATTGTGACGGGTCAATGGCCCTCGCTTTCACATACATGCCGGCGCTGGAACATAACCGTTTTCCGCATGGCCGCAGGCGTCACGCGGGCAGATCCTTTCTGCTCTAATTCCGCCAACCGCTCGCTGATCCCCTCGCGCCCCGGAAATAACGTCAACATCGCCCGGTAACACAGTATGGCGCGGGGCACATCCCCGAATTCCTCGTATAACAGACCGCGCCGGACAAGCATCTCGGCACGATCAAGACGCGCCTGGATTTTATCCGTCCCAGAATCCCGCTCCCAGAGCTTTCCGGCAGCGTCCAAAGCACGGGCGGCTTCGATCAGCGCTTCGTTTTTAAGCGCCAAGCGCCCTTTTTCCAGATAAACACGGTAGTCTTTGGGATTGTTCGCGCGGGCCTCATCCAGCACGCGCGCGGCCAGATCCGGACGCCCGCCCTCGCTCGCCAGCCAAAATGCAGCTACGATATAGGCTTCGACATTATGCGGATCCGCGCGCGTCGCCAGATACAACCACGGCACCAACTCATTGACGCCTTCCGCATGCAGGTGCACATGCCCGGCAGGCACGATGGCCTGGGCCAGGCGCATGAACCCGCCCTTAAAAGCTACCGGACGGTAAACCCCCACCCCTTTGTGAAAGGTTCGATCAGCATTCGCATATAATTGATTGCCAACGGCCATGCGACTCGCGCCAAGCGCCTTGCGCGCCGCTGCACCGGAGATTGCCGTAAAATTAGTTTTATCGCCGGGCATCAATGGCGCATTGGCCAGCCGACAGCAGAGCGCAAACGCTATCACCCAGGCAACCGCCAATAAAAGCGCAACCCAGATACCAGTCCTGACCTGCAGCCTTTTCAAAACATCGCTCCCCGTGCAAACCGCTTGTTCCGGTAAGCAAGCCAGCCGAGCGTAAGGAAAACAATCGTCATCAATAATCCATAGAACAAGACCAGCAGCACAGCCAGGCCGCTCGCCGGCGGCCACCCATAAACCAAGCGACAGCGCATGTCAAAAAGCTCCAGGTGCGGCAAGGCGTA
>CAYYBV010000004.1:0-4072 GCA_964469675.1 uncultured Verrucomicrobiota bacterium | reverse complement strand
GCGGCGGCATCAGCATGCAGGCGTGTTGAAAAGGCAATACCCAAAGCCGTAATAATGGCAAGCAAGCCGAGATGCAGGAGCCAAACCTGCGCCAGCACCACCAAATCCAGGCAACCGCCGCGCAATGCGACCATGAGCGCCAGCAGGACATAAAATACAAGCGTGGCCGTGCCCGTCACAACCCACGCCCCAAGCCACTTGCCGATTAAAATGTCCGCCCGGTTGACCGGCTTGGCCAGCAGCGGAAAAATCGTGCTTTGCCGCTCTTCCTGCGGTAACTGGCGCACACTGACGGACACTGCCAGGATCCAGGAGCAAACCCATGCCAGCAACAGCCCGATTTCCTTCAAATAAATGACCGCCTGGCCCAGCCCGAAAAGATCAAGCGTCATGAGCGTCACTAAGAAAGCCGTCAACAGAATGAGCAGGACATAAATGTCCTTGCGCCGGATCATCTCCAGCCAAACCAGCCAGGCTAATGTAAGGATGCGGGTCATGCGACCACCCTGATAAAATATTGTTCCAAATTTTCGCCGGCTTTGACCAGCTCCGCCACGCGGCCTTCCGCCACCAACCGGCCGGCCGCCAGGATGCCAACGCGATCACAGACGCGTTCCACCTCCGAGAGTTCGTGCGACGAAAAAAAGACCGTTTTGCCGCGCGCCCGGAGCGCGCCAATGATTTCGCGGATGCGGATCCGGCCAAGCGGATCAAACCCGCTGGCCGGCTCATCCAGGATTACAAGGTCCGGATCGTTAATCAGGGCCTGGGCCAGTCCGATACGCTGGAGCATCCCGCGCGAATAAGTCGCCAACCGGCGGTCGGCCGCCGTTTCCAGTCCGACCAGGGCAAGCAGTTCGGCCAAGCGCGGGTTCAATACGGCACGGGACAGCCCGAAGAGCCGCCCGGCCATACGCAATAATTCACGCCCTGTTAAAAAACGGTAGGTGTCCGGGTGCTCCGGCAGGTAACCAATCCGGCGGCGCGCGATTGTCTTACGGACATCCTCACCGAACAGCCGCGCCGTACCGGCCGTGGCCTCAATGAATCCAAGCAAAACATGCATGGTAGTCGTTTTACCCGCGCCATTGGGACCCAGGAATCCGTATACCTGCCCCTGGGCAACGCCCAGGCTCAACCCCTGCAGGGCGCGCACCGTATCGCCGTGTGCCCCCGGAAATTCAACCGTCAAATTTTGAATGTCAATGGCATTGGACATGGTTATTGGCATTCCAAAAACTGGTTTTCAAGCTTGCCCTGACCGGCCGGCCGCTTATCTCACCGCTCAACGTCCCACGCTTCACATTCCTATGGGATACGGCACGCGCAACAGCCGGGAAATGGCTTTAAAAAATCGCCGTTTTTCGGCGGCAACAAAACCGCGCTCGGCGGCAAGCCGGCGGGCCATACCGTTAAAATCCAGCCCCGCCGTGGCGCCCAGATGCGTCTTCAGCGCAATGGCCTTGGCTGGATCAAGACAACCCAATTCGGATAGATTTTTTTTGACATGATGGTAGGCATCCCGGAAAGGCATGCCGCGGGCCACAAGCCCCAGTGCATGATCGGTGGCAAATACCGCCGGAGTGAATCCCCGTCGTAACGCTTCGCGGTTGACCTTCAAGCCGGCGATCAGTGGCGTCATAATCCGCAGACTGGCGCGGGTTATCGCCAGCCCCAGCATAAATGGCTCCTTGGTTTCCTGCAAATCACGGTTGTAGCCGCTGGGCAGCCCTTTGACAATGTCCATGACCGCCTGGTTACAGGCCATGACCCGCGCGGCACGCGCCCGCACCAGCTCCAGCACGTCCGGGTTGTTCTTCTGCGGCATGATACTGCTCCCGGTGCACATGTCCGATGGCAAGCCGAAGTAACCGAACTCCGGCATCGTAAAAATTAAAAGATCCTCGGCCATCCGCGAAAGGGTGATCATAACCTGGCTTAACGCTGACAGGATAACGCCCTCCTGTTTGCCGCGGCTGTTTCCGGCATGCAAAACATTATGCAGCGGGCGGCGGAATCCAAGCAGATCCGAAACCTTCTGACGGTCAAGCCTTAAGGGGACGCCGTATCCGGCGGCCGACCCCAGGGGGCACTGATCGTTCAAATCATAGGCGCCTTTCAGCAGGCTGACATCGTCCAGCAGGTCTTCCGTATAGGCCGAGGCCCAAAGGCCAACGGAGCTCGGCATCGCCGGCTGTAGATGCGTCCGCCCCACCATGGGCACGCCACGATTGCGGCGCGCCTGGACAAACAGCGCGGTGCCCAACGCCGTGGCCTCCTCAATCCCCGCAAGCAATTGTGCCTTGGCAAACAGGCGTAAATCAACAGCCACCTGGTCATTACGGCTGCGGCCGGCATGGATTTTACGGCCCGGCTCGCCAAGCCGCCGGGTTAATTCGCGCTCCACGGCCAAATGCACGTCCTGGTCCTGGAGTTTAATGCGAAAGGCCCCGCGGCGCGCTTGGCGCATAATCCGGACCAGTTCACGCACAATGCGCGCGCCGGCACGCACTGAAAAAATCCGGGGGCGCAAGGGCAATCCCGCCAGCATGGTTACATGCGCCGCAGAGGCAATACAGTCGGCATCCACCAGGCATGCATCCAACGCCACATCCTTGCCCGCCGTGTAAGCCAGGACATCGGCGCGGATTGTCCCGATCATGGTATGTTGTGAACGAGTTTTTTTCATTGACTTAAGTCCTTGGTTAAGGGCTCTTCCAAACCCTGTTTCTGACCGCCAAAGTCACACGGCCCTCTTCAAGCTCCAAATGATTAACGTTCGCGAGCAGGGCGCGTTCTCGCAAACCAGCTTCCATGAGCGGGCGCAGACCGGCGGCCGCCGGCGCGCTCACCGGACCAGGTAAAGGGAGATGCCCGATTCGCCCACTGCTTATTGTCCATCGGAACCCCGCACCATGCTGGTCAAGCCCGCGCGGACCCCGCTCGGGAACCAAGGTGACCTGGCTGGTCACGCTCCAAGGACCAAGCTTAAACGACCCGATCGTTACCGGCCCCCGCAATGATACCGCCACGATCGTAATGGCATTAGGGTGGATTGCCACCTTGACCGCCTGCGGCAAGGTTTTCCATACACCCTGGAGCCGGGGAGCATGAATATTGCGCAGCATTTGACCAAGATAGGCGTTGATTTCCCGTTCGGTAAATAATTGCGCCGCAGGGCTCAAACCTTTTTCCAATAATAGAATTTTCTTGTGCGCCTGCTGGGCGTCTGACTCGGCGCCTTGGTCGCCTGCAAGCGGCATTGGCCACAAAACCAGCAAAACGCCAACGATGATGCCTGCGCATAGCGCCAGCCACATCAGGCGCCAGCCACACCCACGCCGACGCCTGTCCTTCGGCTCGTTAAAAGCATCGCGCTCAAGCACCTGGATATCAAGCTTGGACCGGCACTGCGTGCAGAAGATATGGCCTAATGCATTCTCATACCCGCATTTCGAACATCGGATCATAAGGAATTTAACCCTTGGCCGCAGCGGGCTTTTCCGTTTTGGCCGGCACCGCGGCCTTGGCGCCGTCTTTGGATACAGGCTTGCTTGGCTGGGTCACGGGCTTGTCCGCGGCCAATTGTTTTTTGTAGTGGTCGCTGCGGTAATCCGTCTGGTAAAATCCAGAACCCTTGAAAATAATCCCCGCGCCGCGACCGATCAGTCGGCGAAGATGATTTTTTTTACACTCGGGGCAACGGGTAAGGGGTTTGGCCGTGATACTCTGAAAGACTTCAAACTGGTGATTACAATCACGGCACTCATATTCATAGGTTGGCATAATTTATCCTCGCTCCTCGCTTTTGATCAACAACAAACAACATCGTAAGCATATACCATCCCGCGCCAAATTCAACTCCTGATTACAACTGTTTGGATCGTCCCAACGGCAGAATGCCTGGCCGCCGGCCTTGGCCGTCAATTTGCCAAGGTTATGTCGTGTTTTACGCAAGGCACTCGTTGTTTGATTTAGCGGCCTAAAATCACATTGGGCACTGTGTACCCGCCTTGTAACGCTATGCGTCGCATTGCGGGCAGGCAGGTTGGTAAATATGAACTGAAGGCCA
>CAYYBV010000003.1:26353-32142 GCA_964469675.1 uncultured Verrucomicrobiota bacterium | reverse complement strand
ATAATAGCATGGTGGGTTATAAAAACCAGTTATAATTGGCATGCTCCGCCCGGGCGGCCCAATCCGCGCCGCGTCAGCCGCGTCCCACTTTCAGCGACACAGCCTTGGGCGTTTTGACGAAGTTTTACGACCCCGCGAGACAGGCGGCGTCT
Source organism: uncultured Verrucomicrobiota bacterium (assembly GCA_964469675.1). Taxonomy (GTDB): domain Bacteria; phylum Verrucomicrobiota; class Kiritimatiellia; order JAAZAB01; family JAAZAB01; genus VSJD01. The sequence continues at coordinate 31,990 of CAYYBV010000003.1, read as the reverse complement.
CGCGCACCTTCCTGCCGCCGGCAGGCGTCCGGACGGCGACCAGCACCGTCTGGCAATCATTAAGCCGCAGGACCGTGCGCCAACCTTGCGCAGCAAAAAGCCCGGCGATATCCCTGAAGCTATAAGGAATTTGCTCATGGACTCGCCCTTCTGCGCTATGAATTTTACTCATGATCGCCAACCCGCGGGCATTAAAATCCGCCAGGACAATTTTGCCAGCCGGTCTCGCAACGCGGAGGACTTCACCAATAACCCGTGGGATGTCTTTGATGTGATGCAGGGCGTTAACCGAAACCACGCTGTCAAAGGAATTATCCGGCCACGGCAGGTTTTCGGCATTCGCGATCATAAAGCGGGCTCGTCCCGGCAGTTTCGCATGCGCCACGTTTAAGCGCGCGCAGCGTTGCTCGTCCGGGGCCACGTCAATTGTTATGACCCGCAGCACATGCGCAAGCAGCGCCGTTAAAAATCGCCCTTTGCCGGTGCCGATTTCCAGGATGCGACCAGATAACGGCAGGACCTGGGACAGGATAAAAGCCATGCTGCGATCGGTGTCATAGCCGTGACGATGAAAGACTGCATCGCGCTCCAGCAGGCGTGCATGATTTTCAAACGTTTCCCGCGCCTGTTTAGTGGTCACAGACATTTGCTCCCGAAACAAGGGATCCTTCAAGATAGGAGATAACCAACGCATCCGGCTCAGCGCCGGGTGCACCGACCACAACCTTGATGCCATTCTCGGCAAACAGGCTCTGCGCGCGTTGTCCCATGCCGCCGGCAATGATAACGTTCACGCCCTGTTCATGCAGCCACTTGGGCAACACACCCGGCTCGTGGGCCGGCGGTGTCAATAAATGCTGGTCTATGATCTTTTTGGTTTTTTCATCCGCATCGATCAGGGCGAACTGCTCGCAGTGTCCGAAATGCATGCAGAGTTTCCCGTCAGCCATCGGTATCGCAATCTTCATGATTATACCCTCCTTTTTATTGTTTGTTGTGAGTGTTGACATTCCCGTTTTTAGTTTCGACAAGGACAGGATCGGGGCGATAATCCGTTCAAAAGCTTGGGCGGTTTCCGTCCGGCTATAGTGATCGACAAAAGGTTTGCCGTCGTCACAGGCCTGGCCGACGGCGGGGTCAATCGGGATGCGGCCCAGGAATGGAACCTTCATTTCGGATGCCATCTGCTCGCCGCCGCCGGTCTTAAAAATATCCGTAACCGTTCCGCACTTCGGGCATTTAAATCCGCTCATGTTCTCCACCACGCCTAATACAGGAAGGTTCAGCTGGCGACAAAAGGTGATGGATCGGCGCACATCGGTGGTGGCTACATCTTGAGGTGTTGTGACGATAACAGCGCCGTCAGCATTTTTTACAAGCTGACAGACCGATAAGGGCTCATCGCCGGTCCCGGGCGGTGAATCAATAATCAGATAGTCCAGTTCGCCCCACTTCACATCCTGCAAAAATTGCCTGATGACGCCCATTTTCATTGGTCCGCGCCAGATGACGGCGTCGTCGCGGGTGTGGAGCAAAAAGCCGATGGACATTACCTTCAGTCCGGCTTGTTCGACCGGCAGGATGGCGCCATCTTCGACCTGCACCTTGGTGTCGTCCAGGCGCAACAGTTTGGGAATGCTGGGCCCATGGATGTCAACATCCAGCAGGCCGACTCTTTTCCCGGCCAGTGCCAGCGCGACGGCCAGATTAACCGCGACCGTGCTTTTACCCACACCGCCTTTGCCGGATAGTACTATAACCTTGTGCCTGATCAGGCGCATGCGGTCATCCAATTTTTGCTGTTCTGGGCAAGCATCCATATTTTCTTCCGGGCAGGTTGCTTTTGCTGCACAGTCTGCTCCTTGGCAACCCCGTGTGCCGGCGGGTTGATGGTTGCTCTGGTTGCGATTCATATTTTATGCCTTTCGTGTGTATTTAGCGTTTAATTATGACCCCGACACCGCAAGGGAAACAGCGACCGGGGAATGCCGTCCAGAGCGCCGCCACGGCTTTTGTACCCGTGCAGTGCATGGGGTAAAAGCGTTCGACGGAAAATTGCTGCAACTTATTTATGGTCCATTCAATCCGTTTGTCCGAGGCTGAATGCAGATGCATGCCGCCCAGAATCGTATGCAACGGTTGGCCCCCGGTCAAGTGGCGGATATAATCCAGCGTATTGATTACTCCGGCATGCGCACAGCCAAGAACGACGACCGTGCCGACGGGAGTTTGTATAAAAAGGGCTTGATCATCCAGTAACGGATCAGGCTGCGCGCCTTGTGCATCAACGCAAAATCCCGGCTCGCATTGTTCCTCGGTATGGGCGCGGGGAATTTCCCCGGTCAGGAACATGCCTGGGGCAATTTCCGTCGGCGCCGTGACCTTCTTAAAATTATGGCGACCTTCGCATAGCGCCTGCCGGCAATGGATGGGTATGCCGATTGCCCGTGTTCCGGTTTGTATTCGTCTATATTTCGGGTCCAAAGCGCGGGGATGAGCATAAACCATCACTTTGTCCGTGGCGTTATCCAGCACATCCGCCAGGCCGCCGCAATGGTCATAGTGCCCGTGACTCAGGGCAAGAATCTTAACCGCATCAATGTCAAGTTTGAGTTCATGGGCATTGGCCAAAATAAGCTGGCTCTGACCGGTATCAAAAAGAATGCTGTGTGTCCCTGTATTAATCCAGAAAGCCAGGCCATGTTCCGCCTTAAGAATGGGGCCGGGCACGCTGTCTTCGATAATCACGGTTATGGTCATTGGCATGTGGTTAAATTTTACCGTTTTAATTTTTAACAGTGCCGCAATCGTTGCGCCGCGTGCCAGCCGCGGATCTCAACACAAGGGCATCATCTACCAATAAGCGGTTGTTACGGATTTGGTCATTTGTCAAGGCAGCTGATTCGCTGGTATTACCGCGGCACTGCTTCCGTGACGCAATCGACAGGATATTCATGGCCCCGATTCTGCCGCAGCACGACAGCAAATTCGCTTTTTGCTTTCTTGTCGTGTAAACCGTTAATGCCGGTTCAATTTTTTGGAACAAGTACAACGTAAGTGGGGAATCCCTTTACGCCGAAATCGTCAAGCATGGTCCGGACGGCCGGGGCCTTCAAATCCCAGGCATCGAATTTTACTTTCACGTATTCTTCCAGACGTTCAGTGATGCGCGGATCTTTAAAAGTTGTCTTTTCCATCGCAACACAGCTTTTGCAGCCGGGCGCCCGGAAGTCTATAAACACCGCCTTATTTTCCTGACGGGCCTTGTCCAGGGCCATGGGCAAGGAAGTATGCCATTGTGTATCATCATCCGCTTTCGTTGCAAACGGCGTTTCGCTTGGCTTTTTCCCTGTAAAGAGTTTGTATGCCAGGCTTGCGTAATAGCAGGCGAATCCGAGAATGACCAGTCCGAACGCGTATTTGACATAAACCATCCATTTGCCTGGTTTGGGCAGAAAGGAGAGGCCGGCTCCCGCAAACGGCCACGGAAGCGCCATTCCCGCGCCAAGCACAAATGGCAGGATCAGTCCGACGGGATTGTGTTTTGCCCAAAGGTCCGAGGAAAGCAGGAGAACAGAAATCAGCACCGGTGCCACGCATGCGCCGGCCAGGAGCGCGGTAAAAGCTCCCAGCAGCAAGGCCGCCGGATATTTTCTGCTTCCCGATCCGGCGCCGCCGGTGCCCCGTTGAAACCGGGATAAATCGATCGAAAAAACGCCGAACATTGCCAAGGCAAGCAGAATAAAAACACCCGCTGTAACCGCATTGAAGACAGGCGAGAGATTCAGAGCTCCGAATTTTGCGCCTGTCAAAACGGCGAACAGACCCAGCGCCCCGTAGGCCAAGGTCATTCCAATACCGTAAGCGCTTCCCAAGGCAAACCCCCGTACTCTCGATTCCGCCTTGGCGCCCGCCCCGATTATGGCAATATTGATCGGGATCATGGGTAATACGCATGGTGTCAGGTTCAAGGCAAAACCGCCCAGTAGTATCAGCGCCAAAACAACCCATATGTTTTTTCCTGCAAAAAGGTTGTGCAGGTCATCGCGAGCAAGACTTTTGCCTGAACGGGTGTCATCAAGAAATTCCGCGAACTTTTCTGCGCCCAAATACCCTGCCGTGCGGCCGGCGAGGTTGAAGTGCCGATTCCAGTCCCGCTCCTTGTCCGCAATCAGGGTGACTGGCGCTGTATTGTTTTTGACTTCCTTCAAAATAGCGCCATCTCCGGCCACCGGCGCAAGCGCAAACGTTTTGGTTTCCGGGAGGAAACACATTGTTTCGTCACAGCCCTGATACGTCACTTTGATGTCTAAAGGATAATCTGGCTTTCCGGTTATTGCGTAGATCAACGTGGTGTTTTGCGCATAGACGGCAATGGTCGTGCCGCTTAATTCATCACGTTTGTCTGTCGTCGGCGGAATTTTTTTGGGCAATAATTGAACATGATGCGATGCTTCAACTTTGATCCGGTCGCCGTACAAATAATGATGGTTTGGTATGGAAAAGGAAATCGCCATCAGCGTCTCGCCGGTGTTGGACACATCGAGCGCGGCGGCAACCGTAAAAGGATTTTGACCCGCAGCCGTTAAGCTGAAACTTGTCAGTAAAAATATGATGATCGGCCAAACGGTGGTCATAGTGTTTTACTCCTGCGAAGCATTCCCGCACCCGCAGTGCCGGGTTGGCCGGTACACCTTCAGCCCAACGAGCCTTCTTTATCAGCTGGTATGCGATGGAGATGGCTTTGAACACGGACATTTGGGCGCATTTTCTGCGCTTGTATGCGTATATGGGTATTTCTATGGCACATGGTGTTCGGATTGTTTGTTTTGTGTGGGGAATAGCATGGCGGCGGCAAATTCGGCCTGAAAATCAGAGTCGCGCGAGAGATCGATATGTTGTGTTTGGCGGGCGAGCGTTTCGATACGTTTTCTGGCCTCAACACTCAGGAGTGCCCATTTAGCGCCACTGAGCGAAGCGTTGCCAATATACACGATTCGTTCATGGTCAATGCCTTCTGGTAACAAACCGATGCGTTGGGCATGATTGCGGCGTATAAAATTGCCAAAGCCTCCGGCAAGCAGTACGGAGCGGATGTCACCCGCCCGGACCCCTGCCTGCTTGAGCAGGATCGAGATGCCGGCGCGAATGGCCCCGGAACCCAACTGAATTTCGCGAATGTCCCGCTGAGTCAACACGATCAGTTCTTCGGCCTGCCCCCGACTGCGGCTGGCCACCAGAAATTCCACCGTGCCGTCCTCCGCCAATCGCACGCGCCGGGCCAACGCTTTGGCAAGCGTGGCGGGCAATTCATCCGGCGCAAGCATTTGCCCTTCCGGTGTTACGATGCCGTGGTTCAACAACTCTGCCACCAAGTCAATCAAGCCGCTGCCACAAATGCCGCTGGGCGGGGTATTGCCAATGACGGCCAGATGCACGTCGCCATCCAACGTTATTTTCTCGATGGCGCCACGCGCGGCGCGCATGCCGCATTTGATGCGGGCGCCTTCAAAAGCCGGTCCGGCCGCCGTGGAGGCGCTCAAGAGTCGTCCGTTATGCGCCAATACAATTTCTCCATTGGTGCCGATATCCACCAACAGAACCGGCGCTTCGCGTTCCAGAATCCTTGCGGACAAC
>CAYYBV010000003.1:775-26343 GCA_964469675.1 uncultured Verrucomicrobiota bacterium | reverse complement strand
ATTCCCGCGGTGGTATCCCCGCCGACAAATCCGCCAACAATTGGAAACACATAGGCCATGCCGCAGTGCGCAATCGGTATGCCAAGGCGGCGCGCGGCCAGCATCAGTCCGCGCCCATGTGCCGGCACAAAGGGAACCTCACCCAGAAACCGGGAGTTTATCCCACAAAGAATCTGCTGCATAACGGTGTTTCCGGCAAGGGCGACTTCATAAATCTGTTGGCGATCCACCGCGGACTCCCGGCACAAACTTTCGATCATTGTCGCCAGTTCATGGGTTAAAACGCCCTGAATGTCTTCCAGGCAGTCCGGGCACGAAGTGGAATGGCGGATGCGGGATAATACGTCGTCCCCAAAGCGGATCTGCGGATTCATTCGTGAGGTCAACGCTTTTTCCTCACCCGTGCGCAGGTCAAGCAAGGCTGCGACAAGCGTCGTGGTTCCGAGGTCAAACGCAACGCCATAAGCTTGGGATGTTGTGTCGCCCGCCTCAAAGTCAATCAGCCAGTGGTCCGAGAGAACCGCCGTGCCCTTGAATCCGCACGCGCGAAACAAGGCCGGTAATTTACGCAAAAGGTCAATGTCCGTTTTGAAGGAACCGATGGCTTGTTCAAGCCGTAACAGGTCCGGAGTCTCATCATCCAGCGAGGGAACGGGCATTTCCACAAAAAGCTTGCGGATAGCGGGCGCAACTTTAATTTTTTCACCGGAAGAAGTCACCAGGATTTGGTGTTGGTCGGCAAAGAGAGAGGTCGAGGGAATGTGGATCGTGATATCATTGCGTATCGACGTTTGGCAGGCCAGCCGCCAGCCGTCTTGAATCTCATCGTTGCTGAACACCTTGATATCAGACGCGGAGGGGGGACATACCCCCTGCATAATTTGAACGCGGCACTTTCCGCAGGTGCCGGTGCCACCGCACGGCGTGTCAATGGTAATACCAATACTCGCGACTGCCTCAATCACGGTGGTTCCCGGCAAAACAGAAAGCATCTTTCCTTGAGGCTGGACCATTACCCGGCATTTTTTTTCACGCATGGTGATTTTTCCTCATCATTCGTAACACAAGCGGCACAGGCATTTCCCGCCTTAAACACCAGGAAGATATCAGTTTTCAGTTTTATCGCACAGTCTTCAAATGCCTTTTCACCGCCGCAAATATAATGCGAGATTCGCCCTGCTTCAGGGCGAATACGCCCAGCCGGAACGCGTTCCATGCGGTTTCCGAATCAGTCGTATACACAATCAGGCCAATTTTCATGATCTATTATTTTCCTTTTGTCATTTTATCCGCTTAAGTCGTCGAATTGGTTCGTTTTGAGCAAAACCAGGGTGCAGGCATTCATGGCTTCAACGCCGGCTTCCTGAAGCCGCCGGGCGAGATCCGGATTTTCCGCCCCCGGATTAAAGATCACCCGTTTGGAACGCGCGGATAAAATATCATCCGCCAAAGCCGTGGAACGTTCAGATCCCAGATAAACGGTTATCGTGTGGATCGGGGCGGAAATATCCGCCAGACGTTTGAATACCGTAATGCCGTCTATCCTGGGAATCGCCGGATGGACGGGGAAAACGGCGTGGCCTTTTTCGGCCAGCAGTTTAACCGCCTGATAACTGTAACGTTCCGGTTTATTACTTGCGCCAAGCACGGCTACATTCATTAATATACTTTCTGGTTTACCCCAATTTTTCGGCGCCGGAATACGCTTCTTCCACCTTGAGCGCCGCAGCGGCGTGGCCGGGATGCTGGGGCGGGTTCCAGGTTTTCATGTGCTTGAAAATTTCGCCGGTCTTGTGGTATTCCATTGTGCCCTTGACCTGATAGGCCTTGCCGTCCTTTGAACGGAAGAGCAGGGCGCCCTTGCATCCCTGCAATAAATTCCGGCGGGTCTTGTCAAAGAAGTTGTCCGCCACAACCAGCCGGTCGTTGCCAAAGATTCCGACACAGGTTGCATAGATGATGTTGGGTGCGCCGTTCCGGTCGACGGTTGCCAGAATTACGGGACCATCGCGGTTTTCCCAGGCTTCACGTGCTTTTTGCGGTAATGCGCTCATGTTTCAGGCCTCCTTTGATGCATTTTTATAAAACTTCCTTGATGGCCGCGACCACGTCATCCACATCTTCCGGTTGCATATTTGGGAACAGCGGCAGGGAGCAGATGCGGTCGGAGTTCCATTCCGTATACGGCAACATGCCCCGCGCACAACCCATCTTTTCGCGATAGTATTTCTGCAAATGCACTGCGCGAAAATGCAAGCCCGTGCCAATGTTTTTTTGCTTAAGGGTATCCATGAACATGTCGCGGCTCATGCCGGCAAGGTCGATATCCAGGCGCGCAATAAAAAGATGCCAAGCGTGTTGCATGGGGTAGGTCGGGTCTTTGAGCGGCAGGATTTCTTCCACTTCGGACAGGCGCTGGCGATAATACTGTGCCAATTCCGCGCGCTTGCGGTTAAATTCGTCCAGACGCGTCAGTTGCCGCCGGCCGAGTACGGCGGCGATATCGGTCATGTTATATTTGAATCCGGGATCAACTACTTCCGCCTGTGGGGAGCGGCCCTGCATGGCGCGATCAAAGGCATCCACTCCCAAGCCGTGAAATTTCAACCGCCGCACGGCGTCGAAAATGACCATGTCATCGGTACAGACCATGCCGCCTTCCCCGGAGGTCATGTTTTTTATGGGATGAAACGAAAAAATGGCCGTACCGATCGTTCCAATATGCCGGGAACGGTATGCCGTGCCAGCGGCATGGGCGGCATCCTCCACAATCGGAATGCCGCGAGCGGTTGCCAGTTGGCGGATGGGGTCCATATTCGCCGGTGCGCCGGCAAAATGAACGGGAATGATCAACTTGGTCCGGCTTGACAGCACGGCCGCTATTTGAGGCGCTCCCACCATGAGCGTATCGCGGTCAACATCGGCAAACACCGGTTTGGCTCCCGCCAGCACGATCAGATTGACGGTGGAGGCCCAAGTCATGGAAGGGGTCACGACTTCGTCGCCAGGGCCTATTCCCAGGGCTTTAAGGACCACATGCATGCCGCCGGTGGCCGAGGCCAGTGCCACGGCATGGCGCGCGCCCACATAAGCGGCGAACTCTTCTTCAAACTTGGCGGCATGTGCGCCGGTGGTGATCCAGCCGGAACGCAGTACGTCGCCCACGGCTTGAATATCGGCCTCCGTGATGCTGGGCTGCGAAAAAGGCAGAAAGTCTTTGCGCATAAGGCTTTTACTTTTTATTAACGAATAATAGCGGGAAGACTATATCACTCACGCAACAGGGAAGCCAAACGGCCAGGAACAAAAACAAGGCAATAATCAGGGCGGTCAACCAGTCCAGCGGCGCAGTCATCGCCATTGTGATGTGAAATACGGAGGCCCAAGTACTGAGCAAAACGTGGCCGAAATGGGTGATATGCGTACGCGGCCATAGATAGCCAATGGCAATGCCAAGCAGGGCTAATGGATTAACCAGCCACCATTTTTCAATGAATCCGAGATGTACTCCCCGGTGAGGCATATCGAGCAGAAATTCGGCCGCATAAGGAATCAGGGAATCGCTTAGCGTGGCAATCCCCACCGAGCCAACGTAACCTATTGCGGTTAAAGCCCAGAAATTGCATTGCCCTTTAATGCAATTGATTCCTATACGGGGGCATATATGGAGCTTATACATTGCCGTGGTAACCAGCGCGCTCAACAGGACATGGACGGGATGCAGTGTCCAGAATAAAGTTTCCGAAATGTCGCGCGGCACATTGGCAGCCGATATGAACAGGATAATCAGGATGCCCGACACCGTTCCCATCGCCGTGAAGGGGGCGTGCGACTTAAGCTCGCTGAAAATCTCGCGAATCATCATGATGCCCTCGCGTTCATTGTTCACTTTTGTTTGTAATATGCTTCAACCGCGCAATTATTGTTTCGCCGGCCGCGACCTTTTCGCCGGGCTTGCAGATAATCTCAACGTCGCCCGCCGGAAAATACATATCCAGCCGCGAGCCGAATTTCATCATGCCGATCCGTTCGCCCATAGCCACGTTCACGGCCTTATCGTGATCCGGCCAATAGACCACCCGGCGGCAAACCGGACCGACAATCTGGGTCACCAGACAGCGCGTACGCGCTCCCTCGATCAGAATCTTGTTGTGCTGGTTTACCTCGGAAGATTTTTCCTGAAACGTGAAATAATGCTTGCCCGGGAAATAACCGATAAATGTGGACTGCCCCGCAATCGGGGAGCGGTTAACATGCACATCGAAAAGGCTTAAGAATATGCTGATGCGCACGCAATCGGTTTTAAGATATTTGTCTTCTTTCAGGAAAGCAACCGACGTTACCCGGCCGTCGGCGCCGGCCACGATTGCCGCCGGATCGACAGGCGCCGTGCGTTCGGGGTCCCGGAAGAAAAACAAGAAATAAGCCACACATATCGCCGCCGGCGCCAGGCAACCCCAGAGCAAGTGCTTCGCCGGCCATTTCCGTATCCGCAAAACGACCGCGAACACGGCAAAAATAACAACCACGGCAAAGATAAACGGCATCACTTCGGGCCTGATTGGCATAATAACCCTTTCCATGTTTTTATCAACGCCTGACAAAACCGTTTGCCAGGTCATATGCATGCCATAAAGCACGGCAATGTTGTAACTCCGGCCATTCGGCATCGGCGGCAGCTCGGCCAAGCTGTTTGCGGCCCGCAGCCGGAATCGATTAGTGCGTTATTTTCCTTGACGCCGATAAGCCGTAAAAAATCCGCGCTCTCCGCGTTTTTCCACTGCGCCGCTTGCCTGCGCGAGGAAAGATGCAAGGCATGAAACATATGGATTAATTCGCGTCGAATCCATTGCCGCATCTCGAATCCTTTTCCCAGCGGCTCAGCCATGTGTAATTCCTTCAACAGTGAATCCGGCGGACTTAATCAACGTTAAATCGGCTTGATACCCCTGGCCGTCCGTGGTCAGATAGCCGTTGGTGAACATTGAATTTGCCACAAACAGGGCCAGCACCTGCATTGGGCCAAGACAGGCTTCCCGGCCCCCAGCCACCCTGATTTCCTTGTTGGGATTTACAAATCGGAACATGGCCAGCGCGCGCAGGCATTCCGCCGGCGTCATGCGCGGATAACATCCAAATGGCGTGCCCGGCCGGGGATCGAGAAAATTAACCGGAATGGAATCGGCCTGGACCGTCCGCATGGCCATGGCCAGCGCTACGCGGTCTTCCAGTGTTTCACCAAGGCCCAGCAGGCCGCCGCAGCACAATTCCAATCCCGCCGCCTTGACGGCGGTGACGGTCGCAATACGGTCGGCATAAGTGTGTGTCGTGCATATATTGGGGAAAAATTGCCTGGATGTTTCCAGGTTGTGATTATAGCGGTTCACTCCGGCATTTTTGAGTTGGCTGGCGCGCTCCTGTGTCAACAGCCCCAACGATACGCACAGCTGCATGGGTACCTCGGCTTTAATAGCGCGTACTGTCTTGCAAATGTGGATGATATCTGCATCGGATGGGGCGCGGCCACTGGACACGACGCAATAGCGGAATGCGCCCATCCGGCGCGCCTCCCGTGCGCCGGCCATTATTTCTGCGCTTGATTGCCAGGGATATTGCGGTGCATTGCCCTCGGCCTTGGCGGACTGACTGCAATATGCGCAATCCTCGCTGCAACTGCCGCTGTGCGCATTGCGAATCACGTGCAGGCGCATGCCGCGCCCGAAATAGAAATGGCGCACGCGAAATGCTGCGTCAAGCATGGCCAGTAACTCGTCGTCGCGCGTCTGCAGGCAGCACAAGGCCTCATCCGGCGTGATTTGTTCTCCCGCCATTCCTCGTTCGCTTATTTGCTTCCAATCCATCAATCATTCCTTTCGGTCACCAGTTAACGCAAAAATCCGTTCCGTCTCCACTTGTGCTGCGTAACGGCACATGCGGGTAAAAATCTTGACAATCTACCCAAAGCATGCGCAGTTCAGGCATATTATCTGCGCCATTCTAACCCGGTCTGCTGTTCAGCCTTTCATCTCGCATGGCAATCCACGCGGATTGGCTCAATCCTTATGTTTACGCGTGTTTTTTACGCATGCGGGCATTTTGCCCAGCTGGATATACTTTGTTCAATGCTTGATTCAGGTCGGCCAATATTTGATTCACGGGTTCGATGCCGACGGACAGCCGCACCGTGTTCGGTTTTACACCAAAAATTGTACGTCGTTCCGGCGGCAAGTAAAGCATGGTAGTCAAATAGGGGATGCAGATCAGGCTTTCGGTAGCGCCCAAACTTACCGCATGGTAGACCACTTTTAACGACGATATGAAGCGTTTGGCGTCTTCCTGTGTTCGGCCGACATCAAATGCCATGATGCCTCCGTAGCCGTTGTGCATTTGTCGCCGTGCCACGGCTTGGCCAGGGGGATCGCTCAAACCCGGATAGAAAAGCCGACTGACGCACGGATGTTTGCGCAGCTGTTCGGCAACGGCTTGTGCGTTTTCCGCCATCCGGGTGGCGCGCAAAACAAATGTTTTGAGCCCCCGTTCCAAGAGCGAGGCGGAATAGGCGTCCAATGTAGCCCCGATGGCCTGCCGTGTGAACCATAGCTTGTCATATTCCTGTTTGGGGCCGGCAATTGCTCCGGCCATGAGATCGTTATGCCCGCCCAGCGCCTTGGTCGCGCTGTGAACCACAAGGTGCGCACCCAGCGCCAGCGGATTTTGATGAAATGGCGTGGCAAATGTGTTGTCAACGATCAAGCGCGCCCCAACGCTGTCCGCCACCCGGCGCACTTCCGCTATATCAATGATCTTGCACTGCGGATTAGTCGGAGTCTCCAGAAAAATCATGGCCGTATTGGCCCTGACGTATTGCTCCAGACGGGTGTTTTCATCGGCGCTAAGCCAGGTAACTTCCACGCCCAATCGTTCCAAAATTAACGACACCTTGAAATGTGCGCCATAAATATCGTGAAAGAGAATCAAATGATCGCCGGCTTTCAGATACGTCAGATACACCATGGTGCAAGCAGCCATGCCCGAGGTGCAAACAATACAGTCCTCCGCGCCTTCAAGCACGGCGATCTTTTTCTCAACTGCACGCACGGTCGGGTTGTCGTCCCGGTGATAGGTGTAGCCGTCAATCTCGCCGTCGGTTATCTGCCGCAAGACATTAAAATCGCGGTATTCATAGTTTACCGCGTTTACAATCGGCGTCACCATGGGCTTGTTGCCGTAGGGTGTTAAAGGATCCGTCATGTTAGCTCCTTGCTACAAGGCAATAAATCCGTGAACGTTGAATACCACCTTGCCAAGCACCGCAATGTTCACCATGCCAGTCGTTTTGCCTGTTCCCCTTTTGTCGCTGGCAATCGTTGTTTTTATGGTTGCAACAGGTAGTCCGCGACTGTCCGATAAAACGTTGTTACGGCCAGGATCGCGCAGTGCCGCCCCGCTTCCGGATCACACTCCCCGGACCGGATGATCTCGCCGGCGCTGATTGAAAGCGCATCTGTAATGTTGCGGCCCTTGGCCCGGCGCGCCACGGCCCGACCGCATGATCGGGTATTGCCGCATCCCTCGGTGTAGTACCGAATGTCCTCAATCCGGTCATCATGGACTGTAAGATGAAACTCCATCTCGTCGCCGCATAAGCCCTTGATCGAGGCCGACGCCGTGGGATCGTTCATCCGTCCGAAGTATTCATCAACTTGCGTGTTTGCCATTGATCTTTCCTTGCTTCAGTTTTGCGTGGGCTCTGCAGGCCGGACAAAACCATTCGATGCCCTTGAGTGTTTCGGCAAACCGGCTATTCGGCCGGCACCGTGCATAAATGCAGAGCGGGTATATCCGGCAGAAAAAAGCCAATATGCCCGTCACTGCCTTGCGCAAAGATTCCATTTCGCAATTTTTCGGCCTACTTTTTCAGGATGGTGTCCAGCACCTTGGCCTTATCCAATTTCTTTGTGCAGAAGAACCAATCGTAGCAGGTCATGTCCTTCTTGTTATCCATGCGTTCTTTGGCCACACCGCAGGAGCCGGCCGTTGGCACAATAACATCGTCACCCGGCCTCCAATCTGCGGGAGTGGCAACGGAAAAGGCGTCCGCCGTCTGCAGCGCAAGGATTACCCTGTACAATTCATCAAAATTTCTGCCCATGCTGAGAGGATAATAGATAATTGTCCGGATGATCCCCTTGGGATCAATAACAAACACGGCCCGCACGGCCTTGGTGGAGCTTTCGCCCGGCTGGATCATGCCATATTTTTTGGCAACATCCATCGTAATGTCTTCGATCAGGGGGAATTTGACCTCGACATCCTTCATGCCTTTATATTCGATTTTCTCCTTGATGGTGCGCAGCCAGGCAATGTGGCTGTATAACCCATCCACGGACAGGCCGACCAGCTTGCAGTTTGCCTTGGCAAACTGGCCTTCCATTGAGGCGAAGGTCATGAATTCCGAAGTGCAGACCGGCGTAAAATCGGCTGGATGACTGAAGAGGATGACCCAGCTTCCCGAGTATTGCTCCGGAAAGTTGATTTCTCCCTGGGTTGTGACCGCCTTAAAGGCCGGCGCTTTTTCGCCGATGCGGGGCATTGTCACAGATTGTGACTGGTTGTTTGTTTCCATTTGCGTTTCCTTTGGTATGGGGTTGTTCTTTGGTGACGATCATATATTTCCGGAAACGGACTTCCGCGCTCGATTTTACCTCGGTTGATGCTCGTCAACTTCCTTGGCGCCTTTTGCATATAACGTTTCTTCATCTGGCGCCAGTGCGTGGAGGAGCCGGAGGAACTCCCCGGCGTGGACGCGTTCCTCGTCGGCGATGTCCTTGAGCACTTCGATGGCAAACTCGTTGTCCGTTGACTCGGCAAGTTGCATGTACAGCTGAATCGCCTCGTATTCTGCGGCTACCATGAAGCGAATGGCTCGGATGAGCTCCGCCTTGGTGAGTTTCCTGCTGTTTGCCAGCCCTGAAAAGGGTGATCCAAATTCCGGCATTGGCATGCTCCTTTCTTTATGTTTATTCGCTTGTTTGCGGTTTAGCCATCCACCCTGCCTGTTTCAGCGCACCTCTACGGAATGCTGATGGCCTTGGTGGGGCATTCGTCCACACATTGCCCGCAATCCACGCAGGTGGCGGTATCCACTTTCGCCTTTTTGTCTTCGAGGCTGATGGCTTCGACCGGGCAGATCTCCACGCACCGCCCGCACCCGGTGCATTGCTCAAGATTTATTTGGGCTGCCATGTTTTATTCCTTTCGTGTATTGCCGGTCTTCCCGGACATATTATTTTTGGGCGCCAATAGTCGCTGTACTTCTTGCCAAATGTTGACGATGGCGTCCGCAGCAACACTTTTACCATATGTGACCACCGTTTTGCCAGCCATTAGGGCGTCATTTACGGTGCGGTCGAAGGGAATCCGCCCGATTACGCGTGACTGGCATTGTTCGGCAATGTGAACAATGCGCTCGGCCTGCTCCACATTAAGATCAGCCTTGTTGATGATCACCAGCGCGGGCACCCGGAAATGAGCCGCCAGCTTCAGGACCCGTTCCATATCATGCACCCCCGAAACTGTAGGCTCAGTCACAATAAGAGCCAAATCCGTTCCCGAAACTGATGCAATGACCGGGCACCCGGTCCCCGGCGGCCCGTCGCCAATAATTTTGTCGAGGCGCAGTTCATCGGCCATTTGCGCGGCACGGTTGCGGACTTGGGTTACAAGCCGTCCGGAGTTTTCTTCGGCAATGCCCAGCCGCGCGTGAATCATGGGGCCGTGTTCGGTTGCCGAAACGAACCATTGCCCTGTCACCGCTTTCTGCGACCGGATTGCATTAAGCGGGCATATGAGGCAGCAGAGCCCGCATCCTTCGCAAGCAAATGGGTCAATGCGACAAGTCTGTGCGACAACAGCGTTTCTTTTCCCGTCAAACCGGATGGCATCGAAATGACAAGCGGCGGCACATTGGCCGCAGCTGTTGCATTTGCTGGGATCAATTTCCGCCTTTTTGCCGCCGACAAACGGATGGGCTTCTTTGATCCTGGGCGTAAGAAGCAAGTGCAGGTCCGCCGCATCCACATCATTGTCCGCCAGCACGCTGTTTTTGGCCAAGACGGCAAAAGCGGCGGTTACGGTCGTCTTGCCGGTCCCGCCTTTGCCGCTGATGATGGTGATTTCCTTATATCCGGTGGCGGTGCCGGAAACAAATGGATCGGATTTTGCGGCGCCGATTAAAAATTCATCGAGTGGCGGTGGTGGCGGAAGCTTGGCGCCTTTTAAATTTTTGATGTTGTCATAGATCTGAAGCAAAATATCGGTCAGCTCCTTGTGCCGTTCAACCAGAATAAGCCCGGTCGAGTATGTCTCGGCGTACTCGCGCTTGAACGGAATCCGGCCGAGAATCGGGATGCCGGCCAATTTGGCATATTGGCTGATAATTGCGTCTCTGCCATCGGAACGATTTACAATAATTCCGGTTGGGATACCCATTTTAATCGTCATGGCCGCGGCAAGTTTCAGGTCATTGAGCCCGAAAGGCGTCGGTTCGGTAACAAGGGCGGCCACATCGGCGCCTTCCAACGCCTTGACCACCGGGCATGCGGTTCCCGGCGATGCATCCAAAATATTGATGGCCTTGGGATCAATATGGCGTTTTACGGCCTTGACTACGCTCGGCGCCAATGCTTCGCCGATATTCAGGATGCCATATGCGAAATGAAAAGGCCGGTCTGCATGAGCGGTAATGACTTTGCCGATCGGCGTTTGACGCTCGATCAGCGCTTTTTGAGGACAGACATAGGAGCAAACGCCGCACGAATGACACAGCTCGTTGAAGATGAGCACTTTGCCTTTTACCACCGCGATTGCGTTGTAGTTGCATTCTTCCGCACATTTGCCGCAGCCATTACATTTGCCTGCATCCAGGACCGGCTTAAGAACCGTCACCACCTGGCTTTCGACAGATTCCGGTTTTACAAACAGATGGTCGTTTGGTTCCTCAACGTCGCAATCCAACAGGCAGACCTTGTCGCCGCGTTTAGCCAAAACATAAGCCAGATTCACGGCAAACGTCGTTTTGCCGGTCCCGCCTTTGCCGCTGGCAATTGCTATCTTCATTAAAATATTCCCTTAATTCCAAAGCATATTAAGTGTTCCCGCCATGCGCCTGCCCAGGTTCCGGGCAGTTATCAGGCCCATTTCGTCGTTTTCAATGCCACCTTCAACACCGCTATAAAGTGAAGCGCCAAAATGAGAGGGGTTCATTCCGCCGCTGACGACGATCATGTCGTGGCAAAACATTGCCGCATGAACGGCTTGAATCGTGAGTTCCTGCCCCCCGTTGCGCACTCCGCCAACGGCAAGAACAGTTCCCAGCTTGTTTTTAAACATAAAACCGTTACGACTGAATATGACGGAACGGTCCAGAAAAGCCTTGCATTGACTTGTCATTGTGCCCAAATACACGGGAGTGCCGATGACAATGCCTTTGACTTTGTCATCGCTAAGTTTGGGGACAAGTTCTGCAAAATCATCTTTAATACTGCACTGGAAAGTCCTTTTGCATTGTCCGCAAGCGCAACAACCATGGATGTTCATCCCTCCCAGTTCAATGATTTCTGTTTCAATGCCGGACTGTTCTTTGCGGGCCGCGTCCAGGCACTGCTCCAAGGCATACCATGTGGTTTTGCCCTTCCGTGGGCTGCAGTTTATTCCCAGTATTTTCATTTGGCCCGGTTAAAATTGTCTTGTTTTTATTCCCGGCATTCTTCAGTGCTTTTTCCGCAAGGCGTGTCGCCGCCACAGCAGGGGCGACTCCGGTCGCAGTTTGGATGCGCCGGGCCTTCCGCTGCCGCGGAAGAGCTTTTGTAATTGGTTGCTTAAAAACCGGTAACCTTAAAGATTATTCCGGCGTCCGTGCCGATCAGGCGGCGAACTTTGCCGCCGCGTAGTAAGTTTCGTGATTTTTTACTTGCGCCCGGACCGCGCCGGTTCGCGTGAGCTTGCCCAGATATTTGGCGACTTCGTTTAAATGCATTCCAAAAACATCGGCAATCTGGCGGGCCGTGCATGGGCGCCGCCGCAACATGGCCAAGATCGTCGTTTCATTGGCGGCAATCTCCGCCGTTTTATTGGACGAATATTCCGCGATGATTTTGGCCCTTGGATAAAAAAATCCAGCCATGGCTTCCATTTGCCTGCGCGGAACCGGCGCGGCGAAATCCTCGGCCGGCGGCCGCACGGCCGTATTCAGATGAACGGCATTGGGCTTGATGGCTTCGACAAGCTTCGCAATCTTTTCAACCTCGCACGGAATGGAATTCATGCCCCACAGCAGGAATACTTCAATCCACAGTTTGCCCTGAAACTCATCCCGAAAAGCGCGGTAGCCATCCAGCATTTGGCTGAACTTCAAACGGGCGTGCGGCCGGTTGATATGTTCAAATGAATCTTGATCCCAGGCGCTAAGTGACAGTTTCACGATTTTGGCCTGGCACGCCGCTTTCCGGACTTCGGGCATCGTAAACAGCGTGCCATTGGAAAGGAGTACGGCGGGAAACGGCGTTTGCTCCCGGATAAAACCCAATACCTCGCCGAAGCGTGCATGGAGCGTGGGTTCTCCCGACCCGGCAAGCGTGATGTAGTCCGTTTTGCCGCCGTCTTGGAACCATCGGGCGATTTCGGCTTTCACGTTTTTGACCGGCACATATTCCTTGCGCGCGACTGTTTGATGTGTGGTGCGTCCCAATTGACAAAACACACAATTGAGCGTGCAAGTCTTGAATGGCGTGAGGTCAACACCCAGCGAACGTCCCAGCCGTCGTGAAGGTACCGGCCCAAATAAGTATTTATATGACCGTTGCATCAAGCTTCCTTTGATTCAAATGATACACACTACCGGCCGCGATACATGGGTCGGATATCCGTTTCCCGCTGCGTTTAAAACATCGGCTTTTTACCTTTCCCGCGTCATGGCTGCGCCGCAACCAGGACACTTCGCCTGGGTGCAGGGCAGGCCTTGCTGGTGCGGCACGGTCTTGCCACATTTTGGACACACGCAATTGCCGCCCGCTCCCAATCCAAAGCCACCCATGCGTCCGCGCCCTTGTCCTTGTCCCATTCCGCGGCCGGTTCCCGGTCCAGCGCCCATCGGTCCAGTTCCGTCTCCTTTTGGCATAACGCACCTCCATTACTTTGTTTTTATGTCTCAATCGCTTAACAGTTGCCCCGGCATCCGCGCGAATGCCGGGGGCTGTATATATGCATGCGCGGTTATTCCGCCTTTTCCGTTTCCAGTTCCTGGAGCCGCTTCCGGATGTCGCCAAGCGCGGTTTCAAATTGCCCCGCCTGACCCTTCAGCATGTCCATTTCCTGTTCCTTGGTCGGTGCAGAAGCGTACGGCATTGCATACGGCGTCCCGTATGGCATACCGCTGCCTCCCCACGCTGAACCGGGAATACCGGTTGCGTAAGACCGGTTTCGCCAACCGCGTCCTCCGCCTCCGCCCCAGAAGCCCCGTCCGCGGCCCATTCCAAAACCACGACCGGGAATCGGATTCATGTATCCGGGCGTTCCATATCCGGCGCAGAATCCTGCGGCGCGTCCTGTCATCGCCCCCAATCCAAGGGGGCCTGTTCCATCTCCTCCTGGCATTTTGCTCACCTCCTCTCCTGCGTTTAATCGTGCCACGGGCAGATTCGCCGGTGGCGGATTTTTCGATATTATTTTGCCTTGAATACCGGCAAATCCTTTCAGATCCGGCAAGCCGTTTTGACTGGTCTGCACTATGCAAAAACCCATTCCACGTCCCGTCATGGGGCCTTTTCCGCATGGACCATTTCCATCATGTCGCGGCACATTTCTTAAACTCCTTTTGGCTTCACGCCCAATGTCCCTGAACATTGGGCGATGCAGCATCCTTTAATTCACCCGCCTTGAATTTTCGGAGAGCCTCTTCCACGGTGGCTGGCGGGCACAAATACACTTTAACGCCGGCGGCGTTCAGGGTTTGAAATGCATTGGGGCCCACGTTGCCGCTGATAACTGCTTCCGCGCCGAGCCGGACAACACTTTGCGCCGCCTGAATGCCCGCGCCTTGGGCGGCGTTCAGATTTTGTGAGTTATCATGCGCCGTTGCCTTATTCGTGTCGGTATCCACCAGGACAAAGAACTTTGCCCGTCCGAAACGAGGATCTACGTCGTCACTTATCAGCTTGCCTTTGGCGGTCACCAGAATTTTCATAGTATTTCTCTCCTAATTTACCGGTTTTCCCTCATCCCTGGTTTGCGCGTCTTTTGCCGAAGATGGCCTTAATTTCCTGATCAATGCCTGGAAAACAATTGTACCCAGTGCGAGCGCCAAAGTTCCGACCGCGTTAACCAGCCAGTCCGGATGGCCGTTGTCTTGCGTTTGATGCCGCCCGCCGGCCTGCCTGCCGCAGCCAGAGTCCGGCCCTTGTCCGGATGGTCCCATTTCGTTTCCTGCCGGCATAAAAACTCCTCCTTCACATGCTCGCTCTTCTTCCGCCGAAATACGCGCCTACGCCTCGCCCGCCGCCTGCTCTCCTGAATCGCCGCCGGTGGCCGCAACATCCCGGCATTGCAAAAGCTGGATTCGGCAAAGCCCCTGCCAGCCAGGCGGCAACGACTTCATCAACAGCCCCGGCCGTAAAGGATATAACCCGGATGTTCTTGGTCGCCAATAAACCGGCCAACGGCTGAGATATGGCGCCGCAGATCAACGTGTGTGGCGCTATTGCTGCCAGTCGCGCTGTCTGAGCCTGCGGTTCCGTGCCGGGCAAGGTCGCTGTATGCCGGGCAACCACCCGGTTATTTTGAACATCGAGAACAAGAACCTGCCGGGCCGCATCGAACACCGGCGATATTCTTCCGTTCCATGTTGCTATGGCGACTTTCATGTTGCTCCATTCTTCTGTTTGACGTTATAGTTAATAGCATAAAACATGCCAAGTACCTGTCGTGATGATTTGATTTTTTGTAAAATATTGTTGCGCAAGTGTATGCAGATAATGGCAAAGACGCTTGCTGTTGGGCGCAGAATCGCTGCAATGCGACTGAATCTCCGGGACAAATGAGCAATTATGCGACTCTATTTTGATTGTCGGCGGGAGCGACCGTCGTGTTCCGGCAGCGTGAGGCCCAGGGACTTAATCTTGCGAAACAGCGTGCTTTTATGGAGGCCCAACGCGCGCGCGGCGGCCAGGCGATTAAAACCGTGGCGTTCCAGGGCGGTGCGAATGGCCTGTGCCTCGGCGGCCTGAGTGTGCGCGGCAATAGTATTCTCCTCCGAAATGGAGGAAGGTGCTCGGCCGCCAAATTCCGGCGGCAATTGAGCGCGTTCGATGCTGCCCGTGTTGCAAAGCACGAAGGCCCGCTCGATGATATTTTCCAGCTCGCGCACATTGCCGGGATAATCGTGGGCCATCAGCAATGCCATAACAGATGGTGAGGCGCCCGTGACGGCCTTGCCCTGCAAACGATTGAAACGTGCAATAAAGTGATCAACCAGCAGGGGGATATCCTCCTTGCGCTGGCGTAATGGCGGAAGGTCCACTTTGATAACGTTCAAGCGGTAGAAGAGGTCTTCGCGAAAAGCGTCTTTGCGAATCTGTGCTGCCAGGTCGCGATGCGTGGCCGTCACAATGCGCACGTCCGCGAGTAGCGTTTTGGTCCCACCCAATGGATCGTATCTTTTGTCTTGTAATACCCGTAGCAGCCGAATCTGCATTGCCGGACTAATATCGCCGATTTCATCCAGAAACAGCGTTCCGCCTTCGGCCAGCCTGAAACGGCCCGGCTTATCTTGGGCCGCCCCGGTGAAAGCGCCTTTTACGTAACCGAAGAGTTCGGATTCCAGCAACGTATCGGGTAAAGCCGCGCAGTTGACGGCTACAAATGGCTTGGTTTGCCGGGTGCTGAGACTGTGAATGGCGCGCGCCAGAAGTTCCTTGCCGGTGCCTGTCTCGCCCTGAATTAACACTGTGGCGTCACTGGCCGCAACCTGTGGTAAAATGTCGAAAATACGCCGCATGGCGGCGCAGCGGCTCACGATATCACCCATCTGGAAGCGTTCCTCCAATTCCTTCCGCAATTCCTCCACCAGGGTAAGGTCTCGAAACGTTTCCGCGCCGCCCACAACGCGGCCATTTTTGTCCTTCAGGATTGCGGTGGAGACGCTGATGGGGATCCGGCGGCCTTCGGCATCCACAATGAACGTGGCCCGATTGATAATCGGCTTGCCGGTCTTGACGGTGTGTCGAAGCGCGCAATCCGTCTCGCACATGCTGGCCCGAAATACCTCTGAACAGGGTTTGCCGACGGCCTCCCGCCGCCGAATGCCAGTGATGGTCTCGGCGGCGCGGTTGAACGACGTAATGCGCCAGTTCGTATCAACCGTGAACACGCCATCCGATATGCTTTCAAGGATGGCGTTCGTCTCGCCGCCCAAATTGCGATTTGTAGTATGCTTCACGGTAATTCAATTTTTAACTTGTCGAGTTGACGCTTGTTCACCAGTATAACATGATTTCATCTGTGATTACAAGGCGCCTGTGATCTAACCTTTATGGAAAGCACGGCGGTGTCATTCCTGGATCAGGAATGAAGCGCCGTGTTTGCATGTGGCCGTCATGGTCGGACGGTTTATCCGAATCATCAGGCTCTATGCCTTTGGCGCCTTTAAGGCTGGCAGGCTGGGGCAGAACATGTTTGCACTCCGTTCTTGAAGCTTTGCAAAGGATTTGACAGTCTTTGGTCCATGCCGGCGCGCGCCTGTGTTGGCGGCAAAACGATTGCTTGCCAGACGCAGTGCCGGCTCACGTCCCGCGTTCCGTTTTTTATTGCACGGTCTGTGGGAGGCTGGTGATTTTATTATGAACTTGAATGTATCCAAGGTTGCCGAGTCAGATCCGCAGGCGTGTCCGCTTTCTATGCGCCGCGCTCTTTTTTTGGCGCTGGCTTTCATAGTGCCTGCTTATTTCGGCATGCTGTTCGGGCATGATCTCTGGCGTCCGGCTGAAACACGCGAGGCGGGTATTGCCCGTGTGATGATTGAATCCGGCAACTGGACGGCCACGTACCTGAATGGTTCCCTCTTTCTTGAAAAGCCGCCCTTATACACCTGGGCTTTGGCCGCAGCCATCAAGGTGTTTGGCTATCATGACTGGGCCATACGATTGCCGGTTTTTGGTTTCGCGCTCGGGACCCTGCTGCTGACTTTCAGCCTGGCGGGCCGGCGTGCGGGACCGGTCGGCGCCCTGGCGGCTGCGATAGGACTGGCCACGATGTGGCTGTTTTTGGAGGTAAATCATGGCGCGATGATTGACAACGGGTTGGTTTTTTTCATGACCTTGGCCATGCTTGCCTTTGAACGGATGAGCGCTGGCGCGCGCCGGCATACTGCTTGGGCCTGTCTGTTTTATGTCGCCCTTAGTTTGGCCTTCCTCACCAAGGGCGTGATCGGTGTGGCCCTTGTCGGAATCGCCGTGATTACTTTTACGGTTTGGACCAGGCCGCGTCCGGCCTTGCAAGCATGGCATCCCATTGCCGGCTTGTTGATCATGACGGTCCTGATCGGTGGTTGGTTGCTGGCCCTCTGGCAGCGTGGCGGCGCCGATTACTTCGAAGTTTTTTTCATCAGGCATCATCTGGTCCGGTTTCTCGGGCTGACTCCCTACCACCCGGACGGGTATCCCTCTGCGCCTTGGTATTATTACTTGAGCTACCTGGTTACCGGACCCGCGCCCTGGACCCTGTTAATCCTGCCCGGCATCTGGCTCGCCTTCCGGCAAGCCCGCCAGGACCCCGGGGATGCTCGGCGTTATTGGCGTTTAATGGCCTGCTGGGTTGCCGGCATGTTCTTGCTCCTCAGTATTGCCCGCTCGAAGGACAACCAATATCTGCTGCCCGCATTCCCGCCGCTGGCAATCGTCATCGGGACATGGGTTGCGTACCTGAACGTCGGCCAGCTGTCCGCTGGTCGTCTGCCGCGCTGGGCCATGGCCTTGACTCGGTTGACCGTGGCGCTGCTGTCGTCCGTCGCCTGGTTGTTACCCCTAATCCCGGCAGTCATTCGCCATCAACCTTGGGCGCCGGTTGACTGGATTTTATCCATGGCATTGGCGCTATTGGGCGGCTGGACCCTGGTGGCGCTTGTGCGGGGTCAGTTCGCGCTGGTCTGGCTGCGGCTGGCCGCGCTTGTGCTGGCCGCTATCCTGGTATTTGCCTGGTGCATTAAACCGCTGATGAATGCGGCAAAGAGTACAAAGCCGTTCTGCGAGACGCTGTGTAAAATTATTGCGCCCGGCGCCGTTTTTTACGGATATGGATTGAATGAAAATACGATCGGAGCCCTGACTTTTTACGGGCCACGTCCAGCCCGCTTGGTTGCCCTGCGCGATACCCTCGACTGGGGTATTGCGCCCGACCCGGTCTATCTGCTGATGGCCCCGCGGGATGATTCTTGGGCGTTGTGTGACCTCGTGATGCGGTCCGGTAACTGGCGTATTTTTTACGAGACGCGCGACGGTCGGCGAGCATTCCGACTGCTTGGTAACCGGGCTTGCAAGTCTATTATGCCGCCGTAGTTCGGCTTTCGCGTGGCTGTAAGACACGGCGCCGCAAGCTTAATGCGCATCCAAGACGATTGGTGTGGCAATGAACTATGCGCACCAGGTTTTGGTTGGTTCACCCTGAACAAAATGCCCGTTCAAGGGTTTTTGTCGAAGTCTGTAGAGAGAATTCGTTCGTCACGCGTTGGCGCCCGGCGATACCCTGTGCCTGGGCGCATGCCGGTGCCAGCGCCAAAGCTGTCATTGCTTCCGCCAGTGCGATGTCGTCGGCGACGGGCACGATCGTGCCCGTGCGCCCGTCCTGAACGTACTCGGGAATGCCGCCCACATTTGAGCCGATGACCGGCAATCCAAGTGCCATTGCCTCGAGGATCACGAGGCCTCCGCCTTCGCGGCGGGAAGGCAACACCATGGCCTGCGCGGCGGCTATCCAGGGCTTCACGTTTTTCTGGTAACCGGCAAAATCAATTGAGTTGGCTATTCCCAAAGCATGCGCCATGGCCACGTAGTCCACATCTTCATGTCCGCCAACCAGTAGCAGGCGGCTGCCCGGCGCGCGTGCCAACACACGGGGCCAGGCGCGCAGTAATATATCCACGCCTTTTGCGGGCGATAGCCTGCCGACAAAGATGAATCGAAAATTGCATTCCGGTAATCCTGTTTGGGCCGGAACCGTTTTGAACTCATCCATCTCCACGCCGTGCGACACCACATGCAGTGGCCGACCTTGCATCCACGGAATAGCGGCCACTTCTCTTCCTAAAGCCGACGAGGGCACCAGAATATGCGGTTGGCAGAAAGTCACCGCCAGCCGCGGCCAGAGACGGTCTGGAACGTCGCCGGAATTACCCCTGCGGCAGAAGAGCTGGATATCCAGTCCGTGCCCGGCGCCGGCAGTCCAGAAAACCTCTTTCCAGGTTTTTACGCATACGGTTGCGATTGATTGCCTTTGCAGGAAACGTCTTAAACTCAAGATTGTGATCCAACCCAGGCCTGGTTTTTCGATGAATGGCCATACGGGGACACCCCGCTCCTGGGCTTCCCGGTGCAGGCGTGTGCCGGCCTTGCAGGCCAAATGCACGGTATGGCCACGGTTAGCCAATTCAACGCTCATCCGCACCATCCAGCGTTCGATGCCGTACAGATGCGGCCCTTGATACCGGTTCAGGAAAAGGATGTTCATGGCGTTGCTCGATGCGGACACTCGGGATGCTGTTGAAGGAATTCGCTTGCCACGTTTGCAAGCGCGCGTTGGCCGACATCGTTGGACATCTGGTAGGCGTGAATCCAGTCTGCCTGGAGAATCCGGGGTGGGGGTATGCCTAACGCGGACTTGTAGTAATGGATCAATCGTGGCGTCTCTTCCGGTCGGACTATGCCGCGGTATCGCCAGTTAAACTCGTGGGGCAGCACCCGGTAGGGCAATCGCAGTTTCAGAACGGCCGGGAAAATGGCAGCCTGGTCGGCAAATCGTTTGCGCCGGACATGCCATCCGATCATAAAGCGTTCCCCTTCCGGACAACGCGCCCACAGTGCATTCCAAGTGCGGCGCATCAGGCCCAACGGATGTGTCTGGTCCCGATATACTTGGTGATGGATGTGCCGGGACAGCTCCACGACCAGTGCGCGAAACTCGGCCAGGCGTCTTCCGCCAATGACGAGAACTCCGCCATTAAAATAGGGGAAACCCGTATAGGGCTGGCGCGATGTGCCGCTCTCATGCCGGTGGGCGCGGACCTCATCGGGAGACAGGCCGGAGAGATCATTGAGCATGCGTGCATAGCGGCAGATGGAAGGCTTGTACGTGCCATGCGCTGTGGATATTGGGTTGTCGGGTATACCCCCAAACTCGGCTCCGGCCATAAGTGCGCCAAGCTCGTCCAAGCGGTTGGTGCATACTACGTCGCAGTCGGTCAGGATCACGTAGTCGGCCTTCTCCAGGTCCGGCGCCCAGAGTGCGGAGTATTTGTTCAATTCCTTGTGGTCATGGCTGAGGCGCGGGCGCGCTAATACTGTTACATTCGATAGGCGGTTAAGCCACTTTTCCGTGGCAGGATCGGTCCGGTCATTGAATACGACGAAAATATGGGAATTGGCCAAGGCTCCAGCGTTCCGTCGCAGGCTCCAGGCCCACAGGCAGGCCATGCGGCAAAAAGCGGGTATCGGTTCGGTCGTGATCGCAAAATTATAGTGCATATGGCCTTCCAATGCTGGGCATTCACAATGTCCGGCCAAGCCGTTTATGGCGCCTGCATTTTTGTAGAATGCCAATGTCAACTTTTCGGAGATCTTATCTTGTTTTGCTTCAATTGTCCAAACATCTGTTTGCTAATTACCCGGCGAGACCAGGATCGGTGCTTGCGAAGGCAGACGGAGCGAGCGGAGGAACGGCTCGCCGTGATGTGTCAACTCCTGTGTCAGCGAGCAAGGAACAAACGTTTTGAAATGATGTTAAGTTCTATTCCCGGGGCGGACACCAATCCGCCTGATCATGGCGGAAATACGGACGGAGCATTTCTGCGATGTTTGTATTATTCGGTTGCCTATGTTGATATTTCCATCTAAATTGCGTCCTTGTTTCAAGGCGTTTGACAGATGAGTCATACCCATTATTTTAAATAAACAGCACTTATAAAAAATTGAGGACTCCATGAATACTGTCCGCGTGGGAGTTGACGGCATCGGCAACATGGGCTTGTCGCATGCCAAAGCGCTTTTATCAGGCGCCGTTAAAAGAGCCACGTTAAGTGCAGTCTGCGACTGGGACCCCGCACGCTTGAAAACGGTTGACGACAAAGTCGCCAAATTCACCAGCAGCGCGCAGATGATCCGTTCCGGCAAAATAGACGCCATCATCATCGCCACCCCGCACTACGACCACACCACCGTCGGCATTGCCGCGCTCAAGCAGGGATTGCATGTGCTGGTAGAAAAGCCCATTTCCGTGCATAAGGCCGACTGTGAGCGGCTGATTGCCGCGCACAAAAATAAAAAGCAGGTGTTTGCTGCCATGTTCAACCAGCGCACCATACCCACCTATCGCAAGATCAAACAGCTGATTGAGTGCGGCGAGCTGGGCCCCATCCAGCGCATCAACTGGATCATCACCACCTGGTTCCGTTCCGAGGCCTACTATGCATCGGGCGGCTGGCGCGCCACCTGGGCCGGCGAGGGCGGCGGCGTACTCCTCAACCAGTGCCCGCATAACCTGGATTTAATGCAATGGTTTTTTGGCCTGCCCAGCGCGGTCCGTGCCTTTGGTTACCTGGGCAAATATCATAACATCGAAGTGGAAGACGAGATCACTGCCTATCTGGAATATCCCACCGGTGCCACCGGCGTATTCATCACCTCCACCGGTGAGATCCCCGGCACCAACCGCCTGGAAATTACCGCCGACAAAGGCCGGCTGGTCGTGGAGCAAGGCAAAATCAGCTTTACCCGCAACGAAGTGCCCACCCGCAAGTTCAACAAAGAAACGCCCCTGCTCTTCGGCACGCCCGACGCCTGGGATATTACGATCCCAGCCCCCGGTGTCACCACGGCTCACACCGGCATCATGCAGAACTTCATCGACGCCATTATCGATGGTAAACCGCTGATCGCCCCGGCCGCCGAAGGCATCAAATCGGTGGAATTGGGTAATGCCATGCTCTATTCGGCCTTAATGGGGAAAACCGTCAAAATGCCGCTCGACGGCAAAGCGTTTGAGCGCTCTTTGCAAAAGCTTATCAAAGGCTCGAAATTCGTCAAAAAAACCGTTAAAAAAACTGCGGACGACATGAGTGCGTCCTTCAGAAAATAGGAGTATTCTAAAATGGGTGTCATGAAAATCGGAGCGCAACTGTACACGCTGCGCGATTTTTGCAAAACCAATGCCGATCTGGACACCACGTTCGAAAAGGTGCGCAAAATCGGCTATACCGAGGTGCAGATGTCGGCCTGGGGCGCCGGGGTCGATTTAAAAAAGGCCGGCGAGCAACTTAAAAAACACGGGCTTACATGCGCCATCACCCACATGGTTTGGCAGAAGTTCCTGGAAAATATCGACGGGGTGATTGCCGACCACCAGGCCCTGGGTTGCGTGCACACCGCCATCGGCAGCGTGCCGCTTGAGTATTTTACCGCCGAGGGTCCCCAAAAACTGGTGAACGAACTAAAGCCCATCATACAGAAGCTGGCCGCGGCCGGGCTCGATTTTGCGTACCACAACCACTCCGCCGAAATGATTTTGCTGGGCGACAAAGTATGGTTGCAGCACCTGCTCGATAATTCCATTAAATCCGGGGTAAAAATAAACGCCGAGCTCGACACCTACTGGATCGCAGCCGGCGGCGGTGACCCGGCCCAGTGGCTGCGCAAATGGGCGGGCAAGTGCCCGGTCATCCATTTTAAAGACATGTCGTTTACCATCGCCAAAGAGCAGCGCACCGAAGTGATCGGTAAGGGCAACCTCAACTGGCCCGAAATTGTCAAGGCCTGCGCCGAGGCCGGAGTAGTCAGCGCGCTGGTGGAGCAGGACCGCACCTACGGCCGTGACCCGTTCGAATGTTTGCAGGAAAGCTACAAGTTCCTGGCCGGCATGGGGCTCAAATAATGCGGGCTGGGGTCTGGCCCTGCGGATTGGGGCAGCCCTCGAAATGGAACTTAACGTAATTTCAAAACATTTTGTTCGTTGCTCGTTTATTCAGGGCTTAACGCATAGCGTCGCTCCGTTTTCCCGCCCACTCTGGCCCTGCCGGGATGCAGATTCCTGGCCAAACGCAATTCGGTCCGCTCCGGCAATTCGCATGCGACCTCCTCGCCGCCCTGAATAACGATTGCGGCCGCCAGCGGCATCGGCAGGTAAACATGGAAGGAGCCGCAGGTTCTGGCCCTTCGATCGAATGGGTTGAATTTTGAGTGGATAGGACGCGGCTTTAAATTGTTCAGGCATGAGGGGGGGGTAAATTTTGCGCGGTTGCGTCTCAGGTGAACTTGCGGCCGCACCAATGCCTGCACCCGTGCAATATGTCCCTGGCCTTGAGTTTGATGTGACTTTGTCGAGGATGGACAAACAAGGATGCATGATCTATTATGCACGCCAAATCCGGGCTAACTCTCGCTCTGGCTCGAAAAGTTCGGCCCGGTCCCGCTGATAAAATATTGACGTAAGACAGGAGCTGTTACCATGAAAAACGCCGCAGTTTTTATTGCCATTGCCGTGATTCTTGTCCTGGGCGTTTGCGGCTGTAGCAGGGATGATGCTTCCCAAATAAAAATCGGTGTTATTGCCGAATTGACTGGCGATATTCCAGCCGTGGGTGCATCCTGCAAAAACGCGGCAGAAATGGCTGCCGCTGAAATCAACGCCGCCGGTGGGATTCAGGTTGGCAGTAAGAAATATAAGATCAACTTGATCATTGAGGATAATGCCGGCAAGGCCGATCAATCGGCGTCTTCCGCCCAGAAGCTGATTACCCAGCAAAATGTCACGGCAATCGTTGGGCCCAGTGCCAGCCTGGGAGCGGTGCCGGCCTCAACCATTGCCGAAAGCGAGCGGACGGTCATGATCACGCCGTGGTCTACCAATCCCAAGACGACCATGGATGTGCGCGCGTCGCGGCCCAAGCGATATGTATTCCGGGCTTGTTACACTGACGTTTTTGAGGGGCATGTGTTGGCCATGTTTGTGCTCAAGCAGCTTAAATTACAAAGGGCGGCGGCCCTGTATGATGTTGCTTCGGAGGCGCCGGCCAGCCAGGCGGAATTGTTCCGACGCAGCTTTGTTGAAAATGGCGGGATCATGACGGCGTTTGAAACCTATACCACAGGCGACCGCGATTTTTCAGCCCAATTGACCAAAATCAAGGCGTCAGACCCGGAAATCATCTTCCTGCCGACCTATTACAATGATGTGCCCTTGGTGGTGACCCAGGCTAAACGCCTGGGCATTACCGTGCCTTTTCTCGGAAGCGATGCCTGGAGCAGTCCGCAACTGATCGCGCTTTCGCAGGGCGCGGTGGAAGGTTGTTATTTTGCCAACCATTATGCTGCGGACATTGCAACGCCTGAAGCGCAAAAATTTATCAAGGCTTACCAGGCCCGGTACAATGCATTGCCGGATGATGTGGCCGCCCTGACTTACGATGCTTTTGGCCTGCTGTGGCAGGCGCTCAAAACCGCTGGCAGGAACGACCGCCAGGCCGTGCGCGACGCGCTGGCCGGGATTTCAGATTTTGCGGGGGTCACGGGCAACATGCAGTTTAAGGAAGGCTCCGGCGACCCGATCAAAAGCGCGGTGATTTTAAAAATAGTTGACGGTAAGTTCACCTGGTTTGCCAACGCCAAACCATGATCTGAATATGGCCTATATTTTTCAGCAATTTCTCAATATCCTGCAGCTTGGCAGCATTTACGCGCTGATTGCCCTGGGCTATACCATGGTCTACGGCATCCTGACCATGATCAACTTCGCGCATGGCGATCTGTTCATGGTCGGCGCTTTTTTCTGTTTTCTGATAGCCGTCTATTTGAAGCTTTCCTTTGTGCCGACCCTGCTATTAGCCATGCTGGGTGTGGCCATGCTGGGCGTGGTGATCGAGCGCCTGGCCTATAAGCCCCTGCGTTCCGCCCCGCGTGTTTCCGCCATTATCACGGCTCTGGGTGTGGGGCTCTTTTTGGAAAACTTCACGCTGGCCCTGAGTCCTTACCCGAAACATATTCCGCCCTTGCTGGCAAATGCCACCTGGACCGTTGGTCCGCTTTCTATTTCTTCCCTGCAAATTCTGGTGATTGTCCTCTCGTTGGCGCTCATGTTGATTTTGGATTTTGTTGTCCAGCATACCAAGGCGGGCATGGCCATGCGCGCCATTTCCTGGGACAAGACGGTTGTCCCGCTGATGGGCGTGTCGGTGAATAAAATTATCTCGCTCACTTTTGCCATAGGCACGGGCCTGGGCGGGGCGGCCGGCGTGATGTACGGCCTGGCTTATCCGG
>CAYYBV010000003.1:0-765 GCA_964469675.1 uncultured Verrucomicrobiota bacterium | reverse complement strand
GATCCTTACATGGGGATCATGGTCGGTTGGAAAGCATTTATCTGCGCCGTAGTCGGCGGCATTGGCAATATCCGTGGAGCGATGATTGGCGGTTTTATCCTTAGCGCGGTGGAAATCATGGTCGTTGCCTTTTTCCCGTCCACCTACCGTGACTTTGTGGCCTTTACGCTGCTGCTGGTTCTTTTAATCGCCCGGCCTTATGGCATCCTGGGCAAACCCCAGCCGCAAAAGGTATAGCCGTGTTTAAAATCGTCGCTACATATCATACCCTGCTCAAGTCCTGGCATGCGCTCAGCGGGCATAAATATTTCTGGTCGGCAGGCATTATTGCGGGGCTCGCGTTTTGCATTGCCGTTGACACCTATGATTTCTTGGATTTATATCTGCAGCTGATTTTAATTTACGCAGGCATCAACATCATCCTTACCGTCAGCCTAAACCTGGTTAATGGCTACATGGGCGAGTTTTCCATCGGGCATGCCGGTTTTATGGCCGTCGGCGCTTATATTGCCTCGCTTTTGAGCATTCATGCCTTCCCGGCTGGCGGGCAAAACCTGGTGTTTCCGCTGGCGATATTGGCTGGCGGTGGCGGCGCGGCTCTGGTCGGTTTTCTGGTGGCCATACCCTCCTTTAAAACGCGTGGTGATTATTTGGCGATTGTTACGCTGGCCTTTTGTATGATCGTTAAATCTGTTCTGGAAAACATCGATTTTGTCGGCGGTCCGCGTGGGCTCATGGGCATGGAAAAACTGACTACGCTGCCAT
>CAYYBV010000002.1:34548-36202 GCA_964469675.1 uncultured Verrucomicrobiota bacterium | reverse complement strand
CAGCAGTTGAACAGCTCGAAGGAAACCTAAGTTCTTCATTTAACAGTATTTATGAAAACATGATCCGGGTTTGCGCTGATCTTGAAGCTGTGCTTGATTTTTCAGAAGATGATACTCCGCCGACACTTACCCCTGGGGTAACCACTAAAGCACAGCAGGTCTTGGAGCAAATTACCGGCATGCTGGCAACCTGGGAAGAGGGTCATTTACTACGCGAAGGCGCTTTAGTCGTCATATCCGGTCGGCCAAATGTCGGCAAATCAACCTTGCTTAATGCGTTGCTCGGTAAAAACAGGGCCATTGTATCACCAATTCCAGGAACAACCCGCGACACCCTGGAGGAAACCATGATAATGGAAGGAATTCCTGTCCGGCTGGTAGATACAGCCGGCTTACGCACTACTCCCTGCATGATTGAACAAGAAGGCATCCGGCGCGCAAAAAATTATATGCAAAAAGCAGACCTGCACCTTTATATTATCGACGCCTCGCAGCCATTACATAGCGAAGATAGCAACCACCTCAAATCATTAAACCCCGACAAGTCAATCGTAATTATAAACAAGACCGATTTAGGCGTCATTATTCAGGATAAAGATATGGCTGGGCGAGTTTATATTAAATCACAACTTAATGACGGAAAAGGAGTTAAAGAAATATATGACCGCATCATCCAGTTACTGGGATTGCATTGTTTTAGCCAACCCCATGCCTTAATTGCCGGACGGCACAAGCAAATTCTACAAAAATCTTATTCTGATATTAAAACCGCATTAAAGATTTTGACATCAGGAAACGAAGAATCAATTGTTCCCGCAATTTCTCATTTTAAACTAGCAATAGAATCATTTGGTGAAATTACAGGTAAAATTTATCATACAGAATTATTGAATTCTATTTTTTCAAGATTTTGTGTTGGAAAATAGATCAGAATCACACCAGCCACCACCAATCTCTATTAAGCATTTATAATCATATATTTGTAATAATATTTTTAAAATTTGGCAAATGAGCGCACACCTAATATTGAACACCTTTGATGTTATTATCGTTGGGGCTGGTCATGCCGGTTGCGAGGCCGCATTGGTATCCGCAAGAATGGGTGCCAAAACAGCATTAGTGACTATGGACCAAAAAGCCGTCGCCAGGATGTCTTGTAATCCATCCATTGGTGGTATAGGAAAATCACACCTGATTTGCGAGATAGATGCTCTGGGAGGCGAAATTGCAGTTAATACCGATTATACTGGTATTCAATTTAGGATTTTGAATACTAAAAAAGGACCCGCTGTTCAATCATATCGTGTTCAGTGTGATAAAACCGCTTTTTCATCGCGCATGCAGGCAATATTAAATGCCACAAAAAATCTTTTTATTATTGAAGATATGGCCATTGGAATATGGCTTGAACATGGCAAGATTAGAGGAATCCTATTAAATAATAACAGGGAGATTGAAGGAAAAACGGTCGTATTGGCAGCCGGAACATTTTTGAACGGGACTATTCATATCGGCAATAAAAAATTCCCTGGTGGCAGACACGGCGAGCAGGCATCAACTCATTTAAGTGCATCATTAAAAAATCTTGGATTAACGCTGATGCGATTCAAAACCGGTACGCCACCACGATTAGATAAAAAAACAATTAATTATG
>CAYYBV010000002.1:10959-34538 GCA_964469675.1 uncultured Verrucomicrobiota bacterium | reverse complement strand
GCCAAACTGGCCATGCAACCTGGGATTGAGCCTCCAGCTTTGTTTTCAAGACCAGCGAGAGAAGATTGGCGAATGTTCCACATGGAACATCGCGAGCCTGACGCCGAATGGATTAAACAAATGTTCCACGTGGAACATTTTAATGCCGCTATGCGTCCATGGTTTCCAGGAAGTGACCAATTACCTTGTTTTTTAACACATACGACTCAGCAAACACACGATATTATTCGTAATAATCTTGCGCAAAGTTCTCTATATGGTGGTTATATAACAAGCACAGGCGTGCGTTATTGTCCATCTATTGAGGATAAAATCGTAAAATTTTCAGAGCGCTTACAACACCATATATTCATTGAACCGGAAGGCCGTAATTCTGAGGAAATATACCCTAATGGACTGTCTAACAGTCTCCCAGAAAAAATCCAGAAAGAATTGATTCAATCAATCCCCGGACTGGAACAAGCTAAATTCATTCATTATGCATATGCAATTGAATATGATTATTTGGACCCGACACAGTTAACTCACTCGTTGGAATCTAAAAAAGTTGAGAATCTTTTTATAGCAGGACAACTTAATGGCACAACAGGATACGAGGAAGCGGCTGCACAGGGAATGGTGGCGGGTATTAATGCCGTCATGAAGGCTAGAAATGAAAAATCGGTTTATTTCAACCGGAATCAATCATATCTTGGCATACTTATTGACGATCTTGTCATAAAAGGCGTTGATGAACCATATCGTATGTTTACTTCACGCGCGGAACACAGATTATTATTAAGGCAGGACAACGCTATATTTCGCATGCTTGATATTACTAAACAAATTGGTGTTACTCCAAAAATATGTATAACCGAAATTGAAAATCAGATTGCCGAAGTCAACACTGAATTAACACGCCTTAACAAGACGCATGCCGACGGTCATTCATTACTTCAAATCCTCTGCCGGCCTGAGGTTAAATATCAAAATTTACCAGGGGCTAAAAAATTATCAGAAACTGTTATTCGGCAAATCGAGGTTAGCGCAAAATATCAAGGCTATATTGAGCGTGAAGAAGAGCAGATCCGTAGGATGAATAAAAGTGAAAAAATAATTATTCCGGATAATATTGATTATAATGCAATCAAAACGCTGAAATACGAATCACGTCAAAAGCTTCTGAAGATTCGCCCGAATAATCTCGGACAGGCGTCCCGAATCCCAGGAGTAAATCCAACTGATATTGCTATTTTGGCAGTATGGCTAAAATTTTTACGCGATCGTTAATCTTGTAAGTCATTACCCTGCAATATATTAAATAATTTCATGTAATGCAACCAATGATATTCGAATAATATAATCTTATTTAATATTGCATATGTGTCCTTATCACGCTGAATATCATTTGAGCATCAAATAAATACACAATCCATGTGTTTATAGCTGCTGTTCTTAACAAGCCATCGCTTTGGTCACAATTCTGACAGGACGGCGTCTCTGAAAGTGGAAACCGACTGACGAAACTTAGGTTAAGCAAAAGCGCTATATGCCATTTTTAGTCTTCTGCCATCAAGGAGACATGAAAACAGAGCCATGCATTAGTTTAGCCCAGAAGCGCGGCGGCGCCCAAGATCGCTATGCGTATGTATGCACCGTGGGCATCACTAATGTAGATGGACTGCAATCCCCCATAATCCGTTTTACCCAATCCGCGCCGCTTCGTCTCCCCAACCCATAAATGACTGCGCCGGGCCGCTTATCGCTGCCGATGATTGTTCCCGATTGACTTGGCTTCAATTTTTAAACATCATACATTTTATTTTGTTTGGTGTAATCGTTGCGTAATTTTTGGCTAACAATTACACTCTACATACAAGTGCTATTGAACCGAACTTGATTGCCATTAAATCACGCGGAGTATGACCCGCGCTGAACGTAATGGGAAAAACGAATGAATATTCCTGATGATTTTTATACGAAGCTGTATGCAAAAATACCAAGGCAACTGGCCTTCCGCCCTGAATGTTTGGATAATTTTACCGCCTGGCAGACCAAGGTTCAAACCAAACTGCGCGAATTGCTGAAACTTGATCCCGCGCCGGTCACCGCGCGGTGCGAAATTGTGGAACAGTTCGCAGATAACGGCCTGCTACGCGAGAAAGTGCTGGTGCACGATCCGCTTTTTGGCCCTATTCCGGCTTTTGTGCTCAAGTCGGCTGATCAAAGGGCGCCGGCACCTGGAATTATCTGCTTGCACGGGCACGGCGGCTACTTTGCCGGCAAAGACATGGTCGCCGGTAATCCAACAGCACCGGCAATTGCGCGCGAGTGCGCGGAAGCTTTGAATTATACTTACGGCGTGCAGTTAGCCAAGGCAGGATTTGTAACCATCTGTCCGGATGCGTGGAATTTTGGCGAGCGGATGTTTAGCTCCGATTCCCAGTCTAAGGGTCACGTGTGCGACAGTTATTTTATAGCATTAAATGACTTCGGTTTGTCATCGGCTGGGATTACCACCCGCGGCAATATAATGGCACTTGATTACCTGCTTGGCCGCCCTGATGTGCAATCGGGGCGCGCGGGATGCATTGGACTGTCATATGGCGGATTCCAAGCCTTGGTGCTGGCGGCAGCCGAACCACGCATCGCCGCCGCAGTGATCAGCGGAGCCTCTTACAGTTATGCCAGCACTCTGGCCAAGCATGGATCATGCGGGGCACAGACTATACCCGCCGTACTCGAATGGTTTGATCTTCCGGATTTGGCGGCGAGCCTGGCGCCGCGGGCGGCACTATGGGAGATGATGCGCCAGGACCGATGCTTCGATTTTCAACAGTCATGGCAGCTCTACTGCCGGGTTAGCGATGTATATAAACGGTTAGGCGCGGAGGATAAAATTCAGAGCGACACAGCGGACACCGATCACCGCTACATCGGCAAAAAGACACCTGATTTCTTCCGTCGTCATTTAGGCTAACCATACGCCGCTCGCGCCCGCACAATACTCCACCGCAACTCGATCAAAGCGCGCCCGGACGGGCGTTCTCACACCGCCCCGGCCTGGGCGGCGATGCACAGCTTAAACAGTTGTTGGAACAACTTAATTTTCAATAACCCACAGGCCACAGTCTGCAACTTTTTAAAAGACGTTAATTTTTTTGCGGTTCGTCGGCGCCGGCCTGCGCCACGACGCGAAAACCGAGGTTGACATACCGGTAATCCGGGGCATTGCTGCTGCGGCGGTTAATTTTAAGGAAGTTCGGGTGGCAATCCGACCACGAGGCGCCCTTATAAACCCTTGATTTTGATTGCCCGTCGGTATCTTCGCACCACTCCCAAACATTGCCGCCGACCCCGTATAGGCCCCAGGCATTGGCGCCGCTTTGCTTGACCAGACAGGCCACACGATGCTTGTCATTGCGATCCAGTTTCTGACCCGGCTCCGGGTTCTCACGCCCGAAATAATTCCAGTTTTTTGGAATGGCCCCTGCGCCCCATGGGAATTCCACCGTTTGGCCGCAGGCGGAAAAAGTCTCCCATTCCTGCTCTTTGGGCAGGCGGAAATTATAACGCTGATTGCCGCTGTTGCCATAATTTTTGGTCAGCCACTCGCAGAAGTTGCGGGCATCGTTCCAACTCACCATTACCGCCGGTTGGTCGTGCAGGTTTAATGTTTGTTCGTGATGCGCACCGCTGTTATGTGCCGGCTTGAAACAACGATACTCCTTGTTGCTGACTTCGTATTTGCCGACATATTGTTTCACCGCCGGAATATAGACAAACCGCATCTTGGTATCAGGCCCGATTTTGATGACCAAGTCCGCCACGTTACTGATCGGTTTTTCACAACCGGCCAACCCCGTTATTAGCCCCGCCGCCAGACACCAGCCGACGATTTTTATCCATGTATTTTTATACATTTCTTGCTCCCGTATTACATCCCCGCTTCTTGCTTTAGTTTGAACACAAGGTATTGCATGTGGCTTTGTCCACACGTCCGGAATATGATCCTAGACTGCGCTTTACCGGATTGCCCGTCAAGTCATGAAACCCAGGCCGCTGATTTTATTTTTCAGGCGGTGATGCCCGCCGGGAAGCACCACGCGTGTAAAACGAAATTCCCGGTGGATGGGATAATCCTTGCGCAGCTGTTCAAAATGCTTGGCACGCGCCTGGGGATCAGCGGTGGCGCCCGCGCGCAGGCGCCGATCATCTGCCTCAATATCATAAACCGACTGCACTGCCCGCCACAGGGTCGCTTCCTCGTCTAAAACCGCGGGATCTGTCGGCATGGGCGCACTGCGCGTTGCCGGCACGGCGGGTAACTCCACACGGATCTCCGGAACCGGCGGGGGCGGCAAAAGGTCCACCGGCAGCTGGCCTTCCGGCGTCCAGGTGGGCTCAATGCCCAAGAATCGGCATAAGGAATGATACATCATCACGGTTCCCATAACTTTGCCTTCAAAAGAATGGCCAGCGATATGCGGCGTGGCGATATCTGCCCTGGCTAGCACATCGGTCCTGAATTTTGGCTCGCCTTCCCAGGTGTCCACCACGGCATAGGCCACCTTGCCATTCGCACGCGCTTCTAAAAAAGCATCCGAATCCATTACGGCCCCGCGCGCCGCGTTAAGCCAGACGATTCCAGGCTTAAGCTGCTCAAAAAAACGTCGGTCGGCGAGGTGGCAGGTGGGGTACGGACCGGTTTTGGTCAGAGGCACATGCAAGGACAGGACATCGGCCTCGGCCAGTAGCTGCGCAAGCGGTAGGAAGACCTTATTATTTTCGGCCGCGCGCCGGGGCGGATCGTTCTGCAGGACGCGCATTCCCAGCGCCTGCGCCTTTTGCACCACGCGCCGGCCAACATTGCCAACACCTACAACGCCGATCGTTTTACCATCCAGCGCAAAGCCGTGCCGCTGGCCCAGACAGAGCATGGCCGTTATGATATATTCCGCGACGCTGTTGGCGTTACAGCCGGGCGCGGCGCACCAGGCGATGCCGGCTTGGTCGAGATACGCCAAGTCCATGTGATCGGTTCCAATCGTGGCCGTGCCGACGAACCTCACGCGACTGCCATCCAGCAAGGCGCGGTTCGCGCGCAGGGTGGAGCGAATTATGAGGGCATCAGCGTCACGAACTTGGGCAGCGGTTATGGCCTCTGGTGCCATGATGGTTAAGTCGCCCAGCGGCCGGAAAGCCTCTTGGGCATAGGGAATATTGGTGGAACAAATTATTTTCATATGCGGTTAACCTTTGCTTAATACTCGCACTTGTCACGTTCGTGTGACTTTACATTAATTTGCAACTGACAACATTGAAGTGTTGACCCGTTAGGCCCGATCAGGTTGGCGTGGCGGCCTACATGATCTTGAACTTAGGCAGGTCCTGGATGTCAACCATGCCGACGAGATGTCGTTTATCGTCCACTACGGGCAAGTCGTCAATGGTATGCTCCTCGAAGATTTTCAGCACTTCGACGGCCAGGTCTTCTTGCCGCACAGTAATGGGGGCACGGGTCATTACGGTGTGGACGGACAGGTTGGCGATTGTCCCGCGCGGTCGGGTAATCAACCGGCGCAGGTCGCCATCCGTGAAAATGCCAGCCAGCTTGCCGGAGCGATCCACGATGCCAACAGCGCCAGCGCGCGCACTAGTCATGGCAAGGATCGCATCCTTAACCCTGGCGCGCACGCCGATGCATGCCAAACGTTTACCCTTGCGCATAATGTCAGCCACACGCAGGAGCAGGGTTCGCCCAATAGCTCCGCCGGGGTGGAGCTTGGCAAAATCATCCTTACGAAACCCGCGGGCCTCCAGGAGCACAATGGCCAACGCGTCACCCACGGCCAGCATGGCGGTCGTACTGGCCGTCGGTGCAAGATTAAAGGGGCAAGCCTCGCGGCGAACGGGAACCAAAATAACTTTATCACTGGCCCGGGCCAATGCGCTTTGCTTAACGCCAGTCATGGCCACAATTTTTACACCCAGGCGTTTTGCGACCGGCAGGATTTCGAGAAGCTCGACAGATTCCCCGCTGTGGCTTAGGGCCAGTAGCACATCGTGGCCACCGAGGATACCGATATCCCCGTGCATGGCCTGCGAAGGATGCAGGGTCACACTGGGCGAACCGGTACTGGAGAGCGTGGCGGCGATTTTCTGGCCGATGTGAAAACTTTTGCCTACGCCGGCGACTACGATCTTGCCGTCCCTGTTAAGGCCATCAAGGATGAGCTGCACGGCACGTGAAAAATCCTGGCCGAGTTGCGCGCGGACGCACTGCAGCTCCTTGATTTCAATATCAAGGATTTTACGGGCCCGTTTAACCGTTTTCATGATTGTCTCCTATAATACATCCAGGCTATAGGCTGTGAACGACCGGCTTTGTTCCGATCGTGCTTAATAGCAGCGTGCCGACACCCAACCGTCACGTTTGCGCTGATGCTTCATTGCGCCCCGCCAGCGCCCTCGATGGCCGGGCCTGTGGCCCGCAGCCGATCCGGTCACACCGGCTTGGTTTTGAGCGCGCGCATGGCTTCCACGACCAACAACAAAGCCAGCACGAACAACAGCATTGCAATAATCCCGATCAATGACAAGCGGTATTGGCCGATCAGCGTGACCAGCGCCCAGACAGTCATGCCGAGCATGAAGATCATTGGCCAGAGAATGAACCAGATCGGCTTGCCGATTTTTTTCAGCCAGACCAAAATTACTAGCAGGGCTAATCCGGCCAGCATCTGATTGGTCGCGCCAAAGACCGGCCAAATTGCCTTCCAGGCGGCAATCTGGTTGCCGGCGGCATCTTTAAATTTAACCAGCACGAACAGCGTCGGCAGCGCCAGTGTCAGGAGGGTGGCTAAATAACGCAGGTAGGGCCCTTTGAGGCCCAAAAATTCCTCAAAAATATAACGGCCCAGACGGGTGGCCGTATCGAGGGTGGTCAGGATGAACGTGGAGAGCGCCAGCAGTCCAAATGAAAATCCAATTTTGGCCGGGATGCCGAACACACCGAGAAAACTGGCCATACCGTTACCATAGATGGTCAAGGGAGCTTGGCCCGTGAGCGGGTTCGTCAGCGGCAGCATGGCCACCACGATGAGGCCCATAATCCCGATCAGGCCCTCCACCAGCATGGCACCATAGCCGATTTTACGCGCGTCGGTTTCCTTGTTTAACTGCTTGGACGTAGTGCCGGATGCCACCAGCGAATGAAATCCCGAGCAGGCCCCGCAGGCTATCGTAATAAAAAGAATCGGGAAGAGCATCCCCAGCTGCGGGTCATTCCAGGTCTTGAAGGCCGGATACTGGATGGCAAACCCACCGAAGAGAATGCCAAGGAATCCGCCCAGCAGCGAGGAATACAGCAGGTAGGAAGAGAGATAATCGCGGGGCTGCAATAGGATCCAGACGGGCGCCGTAGAAGCTATCAGGCAATACACGATGAGCATCAGGCACCAGGCTTGCTTGGGATCACATCCAAAAATCTGGTTAAGCCGGGCGGGTAGAAAAGGGAACTCCTGACCAACCCAGACCACAAGAAAAACCAGCGGCACGAAAATGAGCGAGGCTGACCAGATCCGCATTTTCAGGCGATAGACACATAAGCCAAACCCAATGGCCAGTGTGATGAACAACAGCGATGAAGTGGCCACCCCGCCGTCCTCGACAAAGGTGGCTGCGGTCAGGTCCGTAAACACGGTCAGCACATAAACCAGGCTGAGC
This sequence comes from uncultured Verrucomicrobiota bacterium, assembly GCA_964469675.1. Classification (GTDB taxonomy): domain Bacteria; phylum Verrucomicrobiota; class Kiritimatiellia; order JAAZAB01; family JAAZAB01; genus VSJD01. Next base: position 26,831 of record CAYYBV010000002.1, on the reverse strand, counting down.
CAGATAAATAACAGCATCAGGCGGAAAGCCAGGGGCGACATGGTTTCGCGTGCAATCTGCGCAATCGAGCGGCCACCGCGGCGGATGGAGGCAATCAGTGAGGAAAAGTCCTGCACGCCGCCGATAAAAACAGCTCCGATCAGAATCCACAGTAACGGAGGCCCCCAGCCAAAAGCCAGCGCCGCAATGATTGGACCGATGATCGGCCCGGCCCCGGCGATGGATGAAAAATGATGACCGAACAGGACAGCGGGATGCGTTGGCACCCAGTCAATGCCGTCATAATCCGTGTGACTGGGTGTCGGCCGCTTGTCATCCACATCAAAGCGGCGCTCCAAGAACCGGCCATATATAAAATATGCAGCCGCAAAACTTAGCGCCACGCCTATAAAAATAATAGTCAGCATATAAAATTCGAATTTTAAGAAATGCGGCGGCTGGTTACCACCTTTTTTTATCGCAAACCAGATGATAAAGCAAGGCGGGAAAACAGACGATGGCCGGTGGTGGGGGCAGGCGGGAACGATGCGCGTCCGGGGCAATTTACGGCTGGCAGCCATGCTGGCGGTAAGCGCCATACAATGATCACGTTACTTAATCAGGGGCGCGGAATATGGTTGCGGGCGCCGATGGCGCGCGGCGATAACGCCGGGGGGTGGTGCCAGTCAATCGTTTGAAATGCTTGATGAAATAGCTCTGGTCACAAAAGCCCACCTCATAGGCGATTTCCGAACAGCTGAACGAAGATCGTTTCAGCAACTGCATCGCCTTCTGGATGCGCAGCTGCATGATGTGTTGAAGAATGGATTTGCCCGTGTTTTGCTTAACAATGTGACTAACGCGGGAAACGCTCAAATCCGTGGCTACGGCAATCTGCGCCAGCGTGATCGGCGTGGTGTAATGCTGGGCGACAAAATCAAGAATGCGGCTGGCCTTTGGGTTATACATATTGAAACCATGGACATAAATTCCCTGCATGAAATCGTCAAGCGCCTGCATCAGGACGTGAGACAGCGTTTCAAAATCGGGCGCGCCGATGAGCTTTCGCATCCATTGGTGGTTGCGTTCAATGAGCGGCTCCATGAGCGGGCTATCCTCAACGGCGGTCCGTGTAAGATAGCCCATCATTTCAATACTCCGGGCGCGCAGCACCGCCAGTTTGGGCGAAAACAGATACATGGCACCCAGCATTTCATTAAGCACGCGCCGTGCGCCGTTCTGGTCGCCCGCGCGGATCAGCGAAAGCAGCATCCGCTCCTTGCCAATCGGGTAAGCGGTCTGGCCGATTTTTTTCTGGTGCTCGATGGTTTCCGCGATTTGCCGCTGTTGGGCGGTCTTGAGCCGGTTTTCTTCCAGAAGCAACGGATGCCAGCCACTGACCTGATAAAATATTTTTTCAAGACCCACGGCCGCTTCCCGGATGCGCTCGGCCCTCCAGACCGGCAGGCGGGCAACATACCTGCGCGCCGCCAGCAGAGTGACGCCCTGGCTGACCAGACCCTGTACGCTTGCTTCCAGCCCTTGCCCCTGGGGGCGCACCTCACCACCCAAAAGACCACCCAGAACGGTGTGCTGGTCGATCAGGGCCACCATCCAGCTGATCATGCCGGCCGCGGGGCGGAAAAGATACGGTTCACCCCAATGCAAGGCTTCCTGCAAGCTGTAGGCCCGCGTTTGCACGGCGGTCGGCAGGCGCTCGACAACTGATGCACGGCTGGCCGGTCCCGGTTGGACCGGCCAGCGTTCACCGCTTATGGTGATGGCCTGGGCGCGCAAGCCAAACGCCCGGTAATAACTCCGGCTAACTTCCGCAATAATGCGCTGGGATAGAATCGTCATAAAAACAGCCCGAGTTTATCTTAAAAACATTAAATATTCAGCACTATTTTTTCGAATACAGCAAGAATGTTATAAAATCAAGCATTATATGTCTATATTTTACCTGGACTTCGCGTATGGTACCGCCTGTGTTGAGCCGGATTACAACATCGTGAATAAGCCAGGCAAAAAAACCTGCCCGCAATGCTGTGCATCGCACGGCCAGCGGGCAAACAGGAGGGGTGCATGAGCATCTTGGAGCAAATCGCGGACAACCTGATCAAGGGCAAAGCCAAGGATGTCAAGGAACTGGTCGCAAAGGCCGTCGCCGAAAAGGTCAAGCCGGCCGATATTCTCAATAAAGGGCTGCTGGCCGGCATGAGCCTGATTGGCGAGCGATTTAAAAAGAACGAAGTCTATGTGCCGGAAGTGCTGATTGCCGCCCGGGCCATGAAAGCGGGCATGGAACAACTGAAGCCGCTTCTGGCTGCCGCCGGTGTTCAACCGAAAGGCACGGCCGTCATCGGCACGGTCAAGGGCGACTTGCATGACATCGGCAAGAACCTGGTGTGCATGATGATGGAAGGCGCGGGCTTTAAGGTCGTGGACGCGGGCATCAACGTGGAACCCGATAAAATGGTTCAACTGGCCAAGGACAATAATGCCAATTTGATCGGGGCCTCCGCCCTGCTGACAACCACCATGACTAACATGAAAAGCGTCGTGGACGCGGTCAAGGCGGCCGGCATGACTGGTAAAGTCAAGGTGATGATTGGCGGAGCACCCGTAACCCAGGCGTTCGCCAATGAAATTGGCGCCGATGGCTATGCCCCGGATGCCGCTTCGGCCGCCGATCTGGCTAAAAAACTGGCGGGCGTAAAATAAAACCAAGTTTTTTAAATGATATTTAAAGCCGCCCCGCCGGGTATTGCCTGCGGGGCGTCTTTTTTATCATGTGGCACGGGCGGCGCCAATTGGTGCCGCCAATTTTGCTTGTCGGGTCGGTTGGTTGGCGTATATTTAAATCTGCTGCTGAGCGGTGAGCTGGAGCAATACAATGGAGAGACATCAATTATGCAGATCGCCAAGTTTATCGTAATCGGCGAAAACATCCACTGCACGCGCGTGCTGAAACGTGATGGCAACCTGGTGGACGCCGCTGCACGGGTCATTCGCTATACCGATGACGGCCAGCAGAAAACATTACCCATCCCGGCAATTTTATTAAAAAGCGCCGACTGGGAAAATGGCAAAATTAAGCATTGTGCCGCGGCAATCTGGCAGGGGCTTTACGGGCAGGGCCCGGCGCAGGCAGCCGGCCGTGATTATCTGCGGGTCATGGCCGCCAAGCAGGAGAAGGCCGGGGCTTCGTTCCTCGATGTGAACGTGGATGAATTCAGCATGGATTTGAATGAGCGGATCAAGGCCCTGCAATGGACGGCCGCCCTGGTCCAGGAAGCTTCGCGCCTGCCGCTCAGTATTGATTCCTCCAACAGCGATATCATGCGCGCCGGCTTGAAGGCCTGTGATCCATCCCGCGGCCGGCCCCTGGTAAATTCCATTTCATTGGAACGCATTGGCATCCTGGATGCCGTAGCCGAATATAAACCGGCCGTGGTGGCCTCCGCCGCCGGCGAAAATGGCCTGCCGGCTACCACCAACGAACGCCTGGCTAACCTAGGCCGGCTGATCCCGCAACTGACCGCCAAGGGCATCCTGATGGATTGGATTCACGTGGACCCGCTGGTTTATACAATTTCCACGGAAGCGAGCAACGGCGCGATGTTTTTGGCCGCCGTTCAGGCAATCCGCAAAAAATATGGCTCCGCCATTCACATTATCGGGGGCTTGAGCAACGTGTCTTTTGGCATGCCCGCCCGCAAGCTGATCAACCAGGTCTTTGCTTATCTGGCGGTGGAAGCCGGTGGTGATGGCGGTATTGTTGATCCGCTCCAGATAAACGCAAAAAGCCTTCAGGGGCTGGACCCCACAACGGAACCGTTCCGCCTGGCCAAGGCGCTCCTGCTGGGCACGGACGAATTCGGCATGAATTTTATAGCCGCGCATCGTGAGGGCAAACTCGGATAGGATGCAAGCAAGCGTCATCAGTAAGCAGGGGCCGCGCAGCAGTTAAGTGCAGACATTGCCCTGTAAGCTCATCGCATGGGACCATGGGATCCGGAGGATGATAAAGTGTTTGAAGATATGGAAGGTCTCCTGCTGGAAGTGGAGCCGTCATGGTGGCACTACGTTTGGTATCTGGTGTTCGGCTGGCTGTTGATCCCACTGGTGATGGCACTCTGGAAGCAGGCCAGCCTGACGCTGCGCGTGTATCCGGACCGGGTGGTATTGGAAACCGGGCTGATCCGCAAGCACGTGATCGACCTGGCATTGACGGAAATCAATACGGTGGCAATTCACCAGTCTTTTTTTCAGCGGCTGTGCCGGATCGGTGACATCAAAATGGCCACCTCGGGCGTGGAAGGTTATGAACTGATTGCCCGCGGCTTGCCGAGTCCCGGCCGGATTAACGCAATCGTTGCGGCCCAGCGCCGCAAATTGTTAAAAATATAGGCATGCAGCCGTCAGGCAGCAACAGACTGGTGTCTGCCTCTTGTATGCTGGTTGAGTTAACTTATGCGGTTGATCATAAATGGCGTAGCCAAGCAACGCCCCGAACCATGCTCACTGGAGGCTATCCTGCGGGAGCTGAAGCTGCATACCGAACGTGTGGCAACGGTCGTGAATAATGATGTGGTGCCTGCCGGTCGGCGCGCTGCACACCAGTTACAGGAAGGCGACCGTATTGAAATATTGACTTTCGCCGGCGGCGGATAGGGCGCCAGCAGAGAGCGTATAGCGACAAACTAAGAATTGATAACTGATGAATAACCAATGGGTTCCCCATGGATCATTTTAAAATAGGCCTGCACACTTTTAACTCACGGCTAATCATGGGGACCGGCAAGTTTGCGAATGCCGAAACCATGCTGAATGCCATCCGGGCCTCCGGCACCCAGTTGGTTACCGTGGCTTTGCGCCGATTCAACCTGGACCGGCCCGCGGATGATCTGCTGGGGCCGCTAATGCAAATCAAGGGCCTGACGCTCATGCCGAACACATCCGGGGCCTGCAACGCGCAGGAGGCCGTCAAGGCCGCCCGCATCGCCCGGGAACTCAGCGGCAGCAAGTTTATCAAGGTGGAAATCCATCCCAATCCCCATCATCTGATGCCGGATGCGATTGAAACCCTGGAAGCAACCAGGATCCTGGCCGCGGAAGGATTTGTGGTGATGCCCTACATGCCGGCGGACCCGGTTTTGGCCAAGCGCCTGGAAGATGTCGGCTGCGCTTCGGTCATGCCGCTCGGGTCGGGGATCGGCACGGGCCACGGCCTGGCCACGGCCGACCTGCTTAAGATCATTATCCGTGACAGTCGGGTGCCGGTAATTGTGGATGCAGGCTTACGTTCGCCCGCCGATGCCGCTCTGGCCATGGAAATCGGCTGCGATGCCGTACTGGTCAATAGCGCCATTGCCGTTGCTGGCGATCCGCCCCTGATGGCCGCCGCCTTTGCCCAGGCTGTTCAGGCCGGCCGTTCCGCGCGCCGGGCCGGTATCATGTCCCAGAGTGACGAGGCCGTGCCCACCAGTCCGCTAACGGCGTTCCTCGCGAACGCCGAAAACGCTTAAACGCTGAAAACATCATGGTATTAACTTCCCAGCAGTCGCGCCGTTATGCACGCCAGATTGCTTTGCCGGAAATCGGCGAGGCGGGCCAAAAAAAATTGCTGGCCAGTCGCGTGTTACTCATCGGCGTGGGCGGGCTCGGTTCGCCGGCAGGCTACTACCTGGCGGCGGCGGGCATTGGCACACTGGGCCTGGTGGATGGCGATATCCTAGAGCTCAGCAATCTTCAGCGCCAGATTGCGCATACCAGCGCTGACCTGGGGCGATCCAAGGTGGACTCGGCCGCCCGCACCTTTACGGCGCTCAACCCGGATGTTCGGGTCAATGCCCATAATCTGCGTTTGACTGCGGAAAATGCGCCGGAGCTGTTTAAGAAATATGATTTTATCATTGATGCCACCGATAATTTTGAATCTAAATTTATGATTGCCGGGATTTGCCACGCCGTTGGCAAACCATATTCGCATGCCGGCATCCTGCAATTTACCGGCCAGACGCTGACCGTAATTCCCGGTAAAACCGCTTGCTTGCGTTGCGTATTTGACGAACTTCCGCCGGGTAACCCAGCGCCGCCCCAGGGGCCGCTGGGTGTTGTCCCGGGCGTGCTTGGAACCATTCAGGCCACGGAAGCCATCAAATATCTGCTCGGGTTCGGCAAACTTTTGACCAACCGCTTGCTGACTTACAATGCCTTGCGTCTGGAGTTTCGTGCGGTGCGTATCAACCGCAATCTGGAATGCCCGCTCTGCCGGGTTTTATAGACGGGCGTATCCGTAACGCCAAGACCGCACCCGCCAGCAACAACAGCGCCGCTGTGCCAAACGTCAGCCTGCCGGCCTGGTCGGCATAATGGTCCTTGATGAAAGCTGCCAGCTGGGGGCCAACAATTCCAGCGGCCGACCAGGCCGTTAGAACCGCGCCGTAGATGGTTGGCATGACCGACTGCCCGAACAGCGCTCCAATCAAAGACGGCATGACACCGAATCCGCCGCCATAGCACAGCAATACATAGCACACCAAAACTCCGAACAGCCATGGTTCGCGCACGACCACGAGAGCGGCAAATACAAATATCTGGCTGGCAAGAATCAGGCGAAACACCATGACTTGCCCAAGCCGGTCGGAAAGCGCACCCCATAACATTCGCCCAAGACCGTTGAACAAAGCGCTGATGGCAATGAGGGTGGCACCGGCTGCGCTCAATACCTCCGCGTTTAATTCTGGACTTTTGGCCTGCATGAGGTCCTGCAACATGGGCGATTGGAAACCAATGAACATGATCCCGGCGGTGATGTTGATGAAAAATAGCAGCCAGATCAGCCCGAAGGAACGGGACTTTAAGGCCTGCCAGGCAGATATCTGCGTAGCGGCGCCGGCCGGTTGGCTGTGGTTGGCCACGGGAAGATTTTGCAAACAGGCGGACGCCGGCACAGCCACAACCAGGATAAGCCCGCAGATCCAAAAGAAAACTTGCGAGAGGTTTTGACTGGTCTTGGCCATCAGCGCCGGGGCAACGACCTTGGCCATAATAAGGGCGCCCAGGCCGAATCCCATCACCACCATGCCGGTGGCAAGGCCCTTGCGGTCCGGGAACCACTTGGCCACCGTTGCGATGGGCGCGACGTAGGCTAATCCCAGGCCGATTCCGCCAATTACACCAACCCCCAGGTACATCCAGAGCAGGGAGTGCCCGGCAATGGCTAAGCCGGCGATCAGGTAGCCCAGCGCGTAAAGCAAACTTCCCGTCATGGCCAAACGCCGGGGGCCGATGCGCTCCAGATTCAGGCCACCCCAGGCGGCGGCCAAGCCCAGGCAACAAATGGCCAGCGAAAAACCCCAGGCAACCTGGCTGTTGGAACATCCGTAAGCGGTCACCAGCGGCTTCTGGAAATAGCTCCAGGCATAAACCGTGCCCAGACAAAGTTGCAGTAGCAATCCCATCAAAGCGATGCGCCATCTCTTACAAGGATTGCTAATAATGCCTCCTGTTTGGTCAGCTCCCGCCACGCACGTTTGCCTAGATTTCCGACAGCAGGTGAAACTGCGTCTTGTAACCCAGCAGCGCGAGATACAGGCCACAGTCCGGATAGTGGGCGCGCAATTGGCGGAGGTTGGCCATCGGATCGTAAATGGTATTTTCCGGGATAGTGTAACCAACGCACTCGGAAAGCAGGTGAATTTTCTTGGACATCCATGCATCAATAATGATGGGCAGGCCGAATGGCCGGAGCGTATACACGCGTTCATCCTTGCCGATCACCGGCTGGGTACAAACGAACTTGGCCCCGGCCTCTACCTTGCGCCGCATTTTGGCAAGCTCATGGTCCTGCGGCTCGTAGGGGTTGAAAGCCACGCCGCACGTGAAGGTCCCCGGATGGCGTTTATGAATATAGCGCAGCAGCTCAACCGAGGTGACGACCTTGCCGTTCGCGCCAATTGCATCGGGCGTGAGACGGGGCAGGCGTTCGTTACCGTCGCCGGAGACAACGAGCAGATGCTGGACGCCCATCCGGGCGGCCGCATCCAGAATCTGATCCATCGCGGGCTTGGTATGAAAGGTGTTAAGGTGAATCATGAGCTGCCCGGGTTTTACGGGCAGGCCCAATTCCGGAATAATTTCCGTTGCCTGGAAACTGAGGTGCCCCATGGGATTATCCGTGATGCAGGCCACGTAGCCGCCGCCCGTCACGGCCGTGTATTTTTCCGCAAACTTTTCCAAATCCGCGTCAAGCGTTTCCGTGTTTTGCTTCGGGGTCAGGATTTCGATGTGATAGATTTTTTGGTCGCTATGATCTGGCATGGTTTTCGCCCTCCACTGGCATCTATGAAAGGTTGATCTTATCAACGCTTTCAAGAATGAATCCTTCGGCAATTTTACCGTTCGCCACGGCAAGATTGCCATTACTGTATATAAGGTAACAATATGCCCGGTTGTTAGTTGATCAATCTTGCATATTCGTGCAATAATTTGGTATATTCGTGCACCAATGCAAAATGATTTTTCTGGCCGAATCGGGGAACTGCTGAATGAAATTGCCGCTGTAACCCGGCAAGGCGCTTGCTATCATGATCTGAACACCGAGGGATTGTTATATAATCCGGCAGTCTGCGAATTTTGCCGGCAGTGCCTGGCGCATCCGACAGCCGGTGCTTTCTGTCGGCATGCCTGCTGTAACGCGGCATTGAACGCTTTGGCGTCCGGCGAGCCTTTTTATTCGGAATGCTGGGTGGGTTTGCTCTTTGTCACGGTGGCGGTGGCACCGCGCAATATCGGGCGGGGCGGCATCGCATTAGGCGGATTTTATGCCGCTGAATCGGATATCCGCGCAATCGTTGGCGAACGTCTCAAACTGTTGCCGGCCCAGTCCGCACAGAAGCTTGGCCGGACTTTGGATTCGCTCACCCCGATCACGCCGAGCGCGTTGCGCGGCCTGGGTCAGTACGTTCTGGACGTTACTTTCTCCTCCGGCTTGAATTCCCCCTCTTTTTTCGCCAGACAAAATTCACATTACCTGCAACAACGCGAAATTGCCGAGGAAGCACAGGCGTTGCGTGACGCGGTCAGCCCGCCAACGGATATTATGGTGGACACTTACCGGCTGGTTTTAGATTTGAACCGGCAGACCCCGGAGCGTGCGCGCCGGTATGTCTCTAATTTTCTGGCCAAACTGCTTATGGCCAGCAACTGGGACCTGACCAAACTCAAGGCGCATTTGCGCATACTGCTGGCCGTAATCACCAGTCAGGACATATTGCGCGGCATATCGTGGGACACGGCCGTCACCCGCGAGTTGCGCGCCATGCATCGTCTTGCCCAAGCCGATACTATCGAAGTCGCCTGCTGTGTTGTGGCGGATATGACCCAGCAGCACTTGGTCGCCGGAGAGTATACCGAGCAAGAGAGTGCGCTGGCTGATCGGGTATTGACTTGGATCCAGCGCCATTACAATGACAAGGCGGTGCTGGCCAATGCTGCCCGCGCCACAGGCGCCAGCGTGTCTTCATTGGCGCATACCTTGCGCCGCAAAACCGGCAAGACGTTCCATCAACTGCTCCACGAAAAACGTATTGCGGAAGCCCGGCGCCTGTTGTCCACCACAACGATGAAAGCCTGTGATGTTGCTCTATGCTGTGGATTTACGGATCAAAGCCATTTCACACGCGCCTTCAAAGGGACAGTGAACCTTACCCCGGGTAAGTTCCGTGATTTGCTTAAAAATGCGGGCTGACCACCAGTGTGGGGTACAATTAGGTGGAAAAATCCTCGATTTTTACATCAGGGTACAGTACACATAGTTTTGTTGCAACCTTGGCGGGGCATGCGCAAAAATGCGTTAAGGAGTGAATTACAACCATGCAAAGCAAAATTAACCGCGGACCCAGCCGACCGTCTTCTTCTGGTCCGGCTCAAACGCCTTTACGCTATTTTGATGCCCACGCATCCTTTGGGCCGCGCCCCCACAAACATGTTCGGGAACGCTGGACCTTGGAGCAGCTGCTGGAAGATATGACCTTGGCGGGAATGTCCGCCGCCCTGGTGACCCATGCACAGGCGTATAATTATACGCCAATGTTGGCCAACCTGCAATTATGCGAACAGATCAAACCGCATCGCGCTCGTCTTTTCCCTTGCTGGGTCGTGCAAGCGCACCAGGCCGGCGGGTTTCCGGCGCCGGCCGCATTACTGCGCCTGATGCGTTTGCACGACGTGCGCGCCGTCCAACTGGTGCCGAATCGGATGAGCCTGATGCCGCGCGCAGATATATTTGGCCCGCTGGCGGCGGCCCTGGCCCGCCGGGCAACGCTAGTCAAATTGCGCATTGGCGACGCGAACGGGTTCGACAATGTTGACCGCTTATTGTCTTTATTCAGACGTTCCCCGGTCCTTTTGACCGGTGTGCGCTGGGCAGCCTGGAATGACCTGTTCATGGTTATGCGGCGGCATACCAACCTGCACATTGAGTTTTCTGATTTTCAGGCCAACCGGGCAATTGAAGCATTCGGCGCGGAATTTGGCTTCGAGCGTCTTCTTTTCGGTTCGGACCTGCCTTATAAGGCGCCGGGCGCGGCACGCGCTTTCGTGGACCTGGCCATGATCGGCGCGGATTACAGGGCCATGGTCGCGGGCGGCAATCTGGCGCGGTTATTAGGTGTAACCCGTATCCCGGAAGCTCTGTCCGATCCTCGCTGGCAGGACGCGCTTACCAAAGCCGTGACGCTTGGTCAACCATGCCCGGCGCGTGTGCTTGACGCGCATGCCCATGTGTTGCATGACGGCGCCGATTCGGCCGGCGGCTCTTACGCCATGTTGCGCGGGGATGCCCGTGGCCAGATGGAACTCTATGATCACCTTGGGGTGGATGGCGTGGCCTGGATGAGTTGGAATGGAACCGTGAATTGTGATGCCGCGTCAGGTAACGCCATCACCGCGGCGGCGGTAAAACAGTATCCGGAGCGGGCCATCGGCCTGGCCAGCCTGGACCCCTCACATCAAGACGCGGCGGAGCGCAAGTCCGCCATTGGCCGTTACCATAGAGCACTCGGATTTCGCGGACTCAAACCCTACTTGACGGGGGGGGTGCATTATGACGCGCCCGAGTACAACGAATGGTTGGCCTTCGCTAACAGGCATCGCCTGTACGCCCTGCTGCATGTGGATGCACTTTCCGGCGGCATGGCAGCGGTGGAACATGTAGCCGGGAAATATCCGGATCTGACCGTTTTAATTGCCCATTCCGGTGGTAGCTACACTTTTGCCGACAGCGTGGCCGCCACAGCTAAAAAATTCCCCAATGTGCATGCCGAATTGACATATACCCCCGTGACCAACGGCGTGGTGGAATGGTTCTGCCAGGAAATAGGACCACAAAGGGTCTTCTTCGGCACGGATGCACCCATGCGCGACCCGCGCCCACAGTTGGGCTGGGTGGTTTTTACCCGCCTGCCGGAGCGCGCCAAACGAATGATCCTTGGTGGAAACTTTATGCGTATTCTGGCACGGGGACGATTGCCGGGGCATCCATTGCCAGCGGTGTTCCGCCAAAATTCAAAAGGACAAGGCAAGTGATCCGGGCATCCACTTACGGTGGGAGAGCATCACTGCCGACTTGCACGCAGGTCGGCGCCTATATGCATGCGTTAACCCGGAGCCTGCGCATCTTTAGATCTTTGAAATCAGCGGCTGATTGTTGGATGGCGCCCATATAACCCACGTTAGGTAAAAGTAAAATCCGGGAGAGTAAAATATGCGCCGTATTTTTGAGGATAATTCCAGGTCCATCGGCAACACGCCGCTGGTCAGGTTGAATCGGGTGACCCAAGGTCTCACAGCCACGGTGCTGGCCAAGATCGAGGGCCGCAACCCGGCTTATTCGGTCAAATGCCGGATTGGCGCGGCCATGATCTGGGACGCCGAAAAACGCGGCGTACTCAAACCGGGCATGGCGGTGGTTGAGCCGACCAGCGGCAACACCGGCATTGCCCTGGCTTATGTCACGGCGGCCCGCGGCTATCCGTTAACGCTGACCATGCCGGAAACGATGAGCATCGAGCGGCGCCGGGTCCTGGCCGCCTTTGGCGCGCGCTTGATCCTGACACCGGGCGCGGCTGGTATGCAAGGCGCAATTGTCCGCGCCGAGGATTTGGCCGCGTCTGACCCGAAGCATTATTTCCTGCCCCAGCAGTTCACCAATCCGGCCAATCCGGCCATTCATGCACAAACCACCGGCCCTGAAATCTGGAATGATACTGATGGCGGCGTGGATGTCATGGTGGCCGGGGTCGGGACGGGTGGAACGATTACCGGAATTTCACGGTATCTAAAGCGGACGCAAGGCAAGGCAATCATATCAGTGGCGGTAGAGCCGGAAGAAAGCCCCGTGATTACTCAAAAGCTGGCTGGAAAACAAATCAAACCCGGACCACACCAAATCCAGGGTATTGGCGCCGGCTTTATTCCCGCCACGCTGGAGCTTAGCCTGGTAGATCGCGTGGAACAGGTGGGCGGCGCGGAGGCCATGGAGATGGCGCGGCGCCTTGCGCGCGAAGAAGGAATTCTCTCCGGCATTTCCTGCGGGGCCGCCGTAGTCGTGGCCGTGCGGCTGGCCAAGGAAGAAGCCTTCCATGGCAAAACCATTGTCGTCATTCTGCCAGATTCCGGCGAACGCTATCTTTCGTCCGCGCTGTTTGCAAATGTTTAACGGCATAAGTCCATCCCAAAACCATAAGGTCGGGGCGGGTAACCCGCAACCCTTGTTTCTATTTGCGAGCCAAAGCGCAACCCCTGCCTGCCGCAGCGCTCGGCGAGGCATTGCAACGCTAGCCAGTGCCCGAAATATAACTTTACAAGCGGGCAATATGCTGGCATAGCGGTGCCGCTGGCCGGCCATCTGTACAGCGAGGGGCAAGGCGTAATGCAACATATTAAATCAATGGAATTAGACATCACCGATCTGGCCTACGGTGGTGATGGTGTTGGGCGCATGGCCGGACGCGTGTGCTTTATCCCTTTCACATTGCCCGGTGATCGGGTAAGCGTACGCCTCACCCAGGAAACCAAGCGCTACGCGCGGGCCGAAGTCATCAGTTTGTTAACCCCCGCCCCGGAACGTGTTAATCCGCCCTGTCCGTATTTTCAAACCTGTGGCGGCTGCCAGTATCAGCATCTGGACTATACCGCTCAAGTTCGCTGGAAGCACAAGCAGGTTGCTGACATCCTGACACGTATCGGCGGGTTTCACGCCCCACCGCTCGAACCGATGATCCCAAGTCCGCGGTCATATGGCTATCGCAACAAGATCACGTTGCATGGTTCCGGCCCACCGGCTTTCCTGGCACTGGCCAACCGTGGTCGCATCACCATTGCAAGTTGCCCGCTTGCCACCGCGCCTATTAACGCGATCCTATGGGAACAGCGCCAACGAACGTTGGCCGACACCGAACACCTGGTCATCCGCAGTAACTTGGCTGGCACGGCCCGGTGGTTCACGGAAATCGCTGGCAGGCAAACGGCATCCGACGGACAGTCGTCTGGCACGCTGACCGAACAAATCCTCAATCAGTCCTATGACTATCCGTTGACCTCGTTTTTCCAGGTCAACCCGGAAGTCCTTAATCAAATCTTGACCACTGCCGGAATGCGGATCAGGGGTTTGGGCAACGCCACGCTGATTGATGCCTATTGCGGGGTGGGCATATTCGTGCTGGCTTTAACCGCCCGGCATCAGCGTGGTATCGGCATCGAAATGGACGGCGCGGCCGTCGCCGCGGCCGAGATCAATGCCGCCCGACAGGCCGCCCGGCATGTGCGCTTCCGGCGAGGCCGGACGGAAACCTGCCTGGCACAAGCGCTGCGGGATGTGCCGGCGGCCGATACCTGCCTGATCCTCGACCCGCCCCGCGCTGGTTGCACGGAGCCGGTTTTGCGCGCCATCGCGCGTTATCGTCCGCGCCAGCTCTTATACCTTTCGTGCGTCCCACCAATCCTGGCCAGGGATTTAAAGCGGCTGACCCAGTCCGGTTATCGCCTCAGCCGTGTCCAGCCTTTCGACATGTTCCCGCAGACCGCCCATATTGAGTGCCTGGCCGAACTGGATTTAATTTCGTGATTGCGCCAAGCAGCAAGATGGGCCCTGAAGCGGGCGTGTCGTTTATAAGGGCACATCCGGTGTGATCCAACACACGAACTGTCCTACTGCCCGATTATTGCAGACAACGCGTTTTAGCTCGCGCCGCCACAGGTGCTTGATCCCATTGGGGTCAATTTAACCGGAGCGGCATCAGGACGTATAGGAAGGGAATCTCGCACTTGATTACTGCGGGGCTTAAGTCGTCCACCAATTCGATAGCCACCTCATCACTGGTCAGATTGCGCAGCGGATCCATCAGGTATTCCGGATTAAAGGCCATGGAAATTGACTTGCCCGTGTACTTGATTGGAATGGATTCATGCGCCTCGCCGACATCTGGCGTCACAACGACAATTTGGACCTGGTTCTTGGCAAAGGTCAATTTGACCGACGGGTTTTTATCGCTAGTCAAAAGGGCTACGCGCCGAATAGCGGTTAATAGATTTTCGCGATCTATGGTGATACGTTCCTCGCATTGGCTGGGAATGACCTGTTTGAAATTAGGGTAACTGCCTTCGATTAACTTGGAAGTGACCAGCACGGACCCCAGATCAAAAGCCACCATATTGGGCAGCGCTTGAATTTTCACAACACCATCATCGCCCAGTAATTTAATCAATTCGTTTACGGTTTTTGTGGGAATGATCAGGTCTTTTTGCGTATCTGGCGGAACCTCTATTTCCTGCTCAACCAGCGCAAGCCGGCGTCCATCTGTCGCTACAATGGTTAGTTTTTGGTCGCGCATGCCCATCATAATGCCATTTAAAATCTGCCGGCTTTCATCAATGGAAACGGCATATGCCGTTTTTTTCAGCATTTCCTTCAAAGTCCCCTGGTTTATTGTAATCGCCCGGCTGTCATCAAAAACCGGTAACGCCGGAAATTCGTCCGCCGCCAACCCAAATATTTTATAATCCGATGATCCGCATTGAATGGCCGCTATATTGCTGTCCATCACTTCCATTTCCACTTCTTCCTGTGGGAGTTCGCGGACAATACTCAACAGGCGCCGGGCCGGGAAAGTGCTTGCTCCTGTTTTTTTGATATTGGCTTCCACGGCACAACGGATACTCACCACTAAATCTGTGGCCACCAGGAATAATTTTTGTTTTTCGGCCTTCACCAAAACATTAAATAAGATTGGTCGTGTGGAGTGTGTGCTGATTACGGACTGCACCTGTTGCAGCCCCTTTAAAAAATTTTCTTTTGTTATCCCAATTTTCATAAGCGCTCCTTTGTTGATACTATTATTTTAATTATATATATATTCGTCGTATTAACCCTGTTTATACTGATCATAAATCAATAAACCACATACTGGTATTAGTTGTTTGCCTGTCAATGGCTCTGTTAATTAAAACATGCATCCTGTTCATAAAAACACCCAAACAATTCAAGTTTTGATTATGATCAGTTTTTCCATCAAGATATTTACAGGCTATCAATGGTTATTTAACAGGATTAGCTTCAATCTGCTTGGTGATTTTAGCTACGGCCTGTTTGAACGGGTCATCTTTGGTTATGCGCTGACCGACTCGCCGGCAGGCATGTAAAACCGTAGCATGTGTCTTGCCAAACGCGGTGCCTATTTCCGGAAACGAGGATGTGGTCAGGGTGCGACATAAATACATGGCCACTTGGCGCGGCAAGGCAATGCTCTGGGATCGGTGCGCGCTGGTCATATCCGCCAGGCGGATGTCAAAATATTCAGCCACGCAACGCTGAATCATCATGAGCG
>CAYYBV010000002.1:0-10949 GCA_964469675.1 uncultured Verrucomicrobiota bacterium | reverse complement strand
ACCGGCTCCTTCTTTTCCTGGTCCAGCGTGTTTTGTAAAAGGTGCGCGGCCAGCTGGACGGTCACCGGCTTGCGATACAGCGCAGCGTATGAAGTCACCCGGATTAAAGCCCCTTCCAGGACGCGGATATTTGACTGGATGTGGGTGGCAATGAAAACGATGACATCTTCCGGCAACTGGATTTTAAGTGTTTGTTGCTTGAAACGCAGGATCGCCATGCGCGTTTCGAAGTCCGGCGGAATCAGTTCCGTTACCAGGCCCCACTCAAAACGCGATACCAGCCGCTCTTCCAATTTGGCAATTTCGTTCACCGGCCGGTCGCTGGTCATAACGATTTGCTTGTGGGCATCGAACAGGACGTTAAAGGTGTGAAAAAACTCCTCCTGCAGCGCCGCCGTTTTCGTCAGAAAATGAATATCATCAATCAGAAGCAGGTCGCTGTTGCGGTATTTATCGCGAAAATGCTTGACCCGCCGGTTCTGCAGCGAATCAATGTATTCGTTCATCAGTGCTTCGCAGGAAATGTAATTGACGCGTGCTTTGGAGTGGTTGTGGATGTAATGCCCAATGGCCTGCATCAGGTGCGTTTTGCCCAGCCCCGTGCCGCCGTAAATAAACAGAGGGTTATAGGCCTTGCCCGGCGCCTGGGCCACGGCCAGCGCCGTGGCGTGCGCGAACTCGTTGCCGGGGCCCACCACGAAAGACGCGAACAGATATTTGGGGTTGAGCTGGCCAGTGCCCAGCCCGGCTTTGTCAATCGGGCGCGCGCTACGGGTAGCACCCGTCCGTTCAGCGGCCGGCTTCTTGATGGTTGCGTTGGCCGATGGTGCCATGGCCAGCACTTCTGGACGGACCTCTAGCACAACCGTCACTTCGCCACCACAAATCCGGCAGGCCGCGTCCTTGATCAGGGGCAGATAATTTTCTTCCAGCCAGGATTGGTAGAAGTCATTGCTGACCGACAGCACCAGTTTGTTCGCGTCCAGTTTACGGGGAGTGATTACCGCGATCCAGCGCGCATACACATCGGCGTTCAATTGTTCTTTCAGCGCCTGGCAGATTTGCGGCCAGACTGTTTCCAGCGGGACTGTTGTCAATTGATCCTCCAAAAAATTAACCCGTCAATGGGACTGAATTTAAACGCAACCGGCGCCCAGCATCAATCATAATATTTTTTGCCGGTAACTTACCGGAGCCGGCCACAATAATAATCACCTAGGTTGCCACACTAAACCGCAATCCAAGCAAGGCACATCTCGCCTGGTGCCTGCCAAACCCTATTAATCATTAGCTTGGCCGGGTCCCCTCGGGTGGCCGGCGAGCATATTAACAAGTTATTAACAGGCACCTCTACGTATCGCTCAAGCCTTAATGGGCTTAAAAATAATCGTTCTACATTGGTCTGACAAGTGTAAAAAGGTGTTTTTTGCTTTATTTTATCTGACCACCATATATTGTATAAACATATTTAAAAACCACCAAATCAAGCATGTATAATTTTAATTTTTGTAGGAACAACATTACAAAACAGCCAATGCGGTGGCAGATATGTTTGGGCGTGCAGGTGCGAGTAGCGGAAAAAGCCAATAATTACAGGGGTGTAAAGCTACTTATATGGGCAAGCAATTAACAGGGGCGGTTTTGATTCTGGGATCGCCTCAGGAAAAGCCTGAATTGCGTTACCGTATCGGTTTCGCCGTGCCGGATCCCGTGGTATATGTGCAACAGGCCGCAAAAAAATATTTAGTTGTATCGCTGCTGGACCGTGAACTGGCGCGGCGCGTTGCGCCGGATATTCAGGTATATTCGCCGGATGTCCTGCGCATTCCCCGTGCGCTGCGCGGAACATTTAGCGGCTGGATCGTGGGCTTGTTACACGAATTGCACATCCGCACCGTCACCGTTGCGGCAGATTTCCCTGTGCGTGTAGCCGACCAGCTCCGTCACGCCGGCTTGCGTCTGTTGGTCGCAGAGGGGCCGTTGAAATCCGGGCGGGCGATTAAGACGCGCGCGGAGGTTGCGCGGATCGCGACCTGCCAACGCGCCGCAGTCCAGGCGATGCGCGCGGCCATTCGCATGATTGCCGGCGCCCGGGTGGATCACAAAAACCGTTTGCGCCTGCAGGGACGTTTATTGACGGCCGCACGCGTGCGGCGCGCCATTTACCGGGTGTTGGGCGATCACAATTGCTCGGGCGAGGGCACGATCGTGGCATGCGGCGAACAGGCTGCGACTCCGCATGGCATCGGCCAAGGGCCATTACGAGCGCACCAGAGCATAGTGATTGATATTTTTCCGCGGCATCTTGAACATGGCTATTGGGGAGATCTCACGCGCACTGTGGTCAAAGGCGCGCCGTCACCGGAGTTGCACAAAATGTACGCGGCCGTGCATGCGGCCCAAACCGCGGCCCTGTCGGCAATTCGTTCCGGCGTAAGCGGGCGGCGCGTGCACCGCCTGGTCGCGGCCGTGTTCGCGCGGCGCGGATTTAAAACCGGGATCCTGGATGGCAAGGCCCAGGGTTTTATTCATGCAACCGGACATGGCGTCGGGCTGGAAGTGCACGAATCCCCGTCGCTCGGCTTGCGACCGGGGCGCTTGCGCGCCGGGCAGGTGGTCACGGTCGAGCCCGGGCTTTATTATTTTAAACACGGTGGTGTGCGGATCGAAGACACGGTCTTGGTTACGCGCCACGGATGCCGGCTTCTGGCCTTTTTTAAAGATGTTTTCCAGGTTTGAAAAATATTGAACGCTAGGCATAATTTGTGCGGGTGGGGAGGACGAGGCGCAGCGATGCAGAAACACAAAAATGCCGTGATCACCGGCTGTATGCTGATAAGTGCGCTTGGTCTGGCCCAGGACGCTGGCTGGGCCGCTCCGGAGCCCGCCAGGCTGGCGGACCATGATGCTGGCGGCGCCTCGGAACCAGAGATTATTGTTTCGGCCAGCCGTGACCAGCGCTCCGCCAGCCAGATCCCGGCCAACATAACCGTTCTGGATGCACAGTCTATTGCGGACTCAGATGCGGCCACTCTGGTGAATGTGCTCCAGAACCTGGATGGCATTTACTTCCGGAGCAGTTCCGGTAACGATGCGCAGGCGGAAATATCCATGCGCGGGTTTGGTGAAAATTCCCACGGCCGCGTGCTGGTTTTACTCGATGGCCACCGGCTGAACAATCCTGACATGGCCAGTATCAACTGGTTACAGGTGCCGCTGGCCAATGTGGAGCGTGTTGAAATCATTCGCGGCAGCCAGAGCGCGCTCTACGGCGATAACGCTGTTGGCGGGGTCATTAATATTATCACCAAGAAGGGTACCCCGCAGCCGACCGCCACGGGCGCCATCCAGTTTGGCAGCTATGGCCTGAATATCCAACGGGCGGGCGCATCGGGATCAACGGGGCCCTTAAGTTATGCGGCCGATATCGAGCGGAACCAAGCTAACGGCTACCGCGAGCGTTCCGCCTATATGACCTGGGGCGGTGGCGCCAACCTCGGCTATGATCTCAATGCCCGTAACAATCTTGCGCTGGCCTTATCTTATAACACATCCAAGTATCAGCTGCCCTGGGGCCTGACGCGCGCCCAAATGGATGCCAATCCGCGACAGAGCGTCAATCCCGATGACGACGCCTCCAGTGATGTGGGCAGCGCGGACTTGAGTTTGAAATCACTTTTCAGCGACGATTTGCGTCTGGACGCCGATCTTGTCGGCGGCCGCAAAAAAATGATTTCCGACATGGCCAGCTGGTGGAGCTATTCGGATGTGGCGGTGAATAATTTTGGTGCGACGCCCCGCCTGACTTGGAGCCGCGATCTGCTCGATCACGCCAATAAGTTTCTGGTGGGGTTTGATGGTTACGCGGACCGGCTGGAATCGCAACGATATGCAGATCGCGCCCGCCAACTTGAAATGGCCTCGGCCCAGATCGATAAATATATCCTTGGTCTTTACGCACGGGAAGAATTTGCTATCTACACGCCGCTGTTATTCGGCGTAGGCGCCCGGCATGAACAGGCGCGCTATGTGGCGGATGTGACCACCAACACCTATGCGGCCGTGGATGATCATCAAACCCACAAGGTCAACGCGCTGGACGTGTCCCTGACTTATGTTTTTCCCAATAAGTCCAAGGTCTTTACCCGGGCCAGCACGGTCTATCGCTTCCCTTTTGTGGATGAACAAATCAGTTATATCGGATATGGCTCCGACCAAATGTATACCGAGCTTGATCCCGAAAAGGGACAGAACTACGAAATAGGCGCCGATCTTGTCCTCTTACACGATCTTCAGGCCGGTGTGACCATGTTTTGCCTGGATATGCGCGACGAAATTGCCTATAATGCAATAACGACATGCAACGAGAACCTGGATAATACCCGGCGGCAGGGCTTGGAAAGCTATGTAACCTGGCAATGCGATCAATTGATGCGCTGGTCCGCGAATTATACTTTGACCGATGCGACCTTCACCTCCGGTGTCAATGATGGCAATCGGGTGCCTTTGGTGCCGCGCCAGAAAGCCACCTTGGGCGCAAGATTTTATCTACCCTTGGAATTGGCATTGGACGGTGCGTGTACATACGTGGGCCAACAGATCCTGGGCGGGGATAACGCCAACACGGGCGACACGCTTGACGCCTATACCCTGGTGGACTTGGCCCTGCGCTATGCCCCGGCCAAGCTGATCGGGCTTGGGTGGGAAGCGTTTATAGGTGTGGATAATGTTTTTGATGAGCAGTATGCCAGCGTTGGTTATGTTGGTTGGGCGGAGGGTGTTTTCGGCAGTTTTTATTACCCCTCGCCGGGCCGCACCTACAAGGCCGGGATCACCTGCCGGTTCTAAATTGCACAGGTCGTGATTAACAGTATCGCGCTGATGCGCGCGGATATGACCGGGCCGGCGGGGCGACCACCAAAGCGATTTTTATCGGTAATCTTGGATACAACATGCAAGCCCATACAAGAGCAATTAGCCGGCAGAATCGGCTGGAACGGGGCGCCGGGATCGCAGTCGGAAAATTCGTTGCCGCCAGCAAGATGATTCCGCTGCTGGAGGCCGTGATCGAAAGTGGCGATATTGTCTGTACGGAAGGCGACAACCAGAAGCAGGCCGATTTCCTGGCGCAATGTCTGGCCGGGCTGAATCCTGCTAAAGTCAACCACTTGCACATGGTGCTGTCGACAATCGCGCTGGGTGACCAGCTCGATATTTTTGAAAAAGGCATTGCCGAGCGGGTTGACTTTTCTTATGCCGGCAAGCAAAGCCTGCGCTTGGCGAAAATGGCCATGGCTGGCAAGATCAAAATCGGCAATATCCACACATATCTCGAACTCTACAGCCGTTACTTTACCGATCTGTGCCCGAATGTGTGCTGCCTGGCGGCGGAAATGGCCGACCGCGACGGCAATCTCTATACCGGCGATAATACCGAGGATACCCCGGTGGTCGTCGAAGCGACGGCCTTCAAAGGCGGCATTGTGATTGCCCAGGTCAACAAGATTGCGGACAAGCTCCCGCGCGTTGACGTTCCGTCCGGCTGGGTAGATTTCATCTGCGAAAGTCCGCGTCCATTCTTTCTCGAACCTTTGTTCACCCGCGACCCTGCGCAAATCACGGAAACGATGGTGCTGCTGGCAATGCTGGCGATGAAGGGGATTTATGCCAAGTATCTGCCCCAATCTTTAAATCATGGCGTCGGGTTCAACACCGCCGCGATCGAACTGCTTTTGCCCACTTACGGACGGGATCTCGGCTTAAAAGGCAAGGCGTGCCAGCACTGGCTGCTGAACCCGCACCCGACCATGATCCCGGCGATTGAGGAAGGCTTTGTGAAAACGATTTACACTGTCGGCAGCGAAATGGGCATGCATAAATATATCGCCGCGCGGCCGGATATTTTCCCGGTTGGTCGCGACGGCAGCATGCGATCAAACCGTGCCTTTGGCCAGATATGCGGGCACTACGCCACCGACATGTTTATCGGCGCGAGCTTGCAGATTGACCCGCAAGGCAACAGCTCCACCGCCACCGTTGACCGTATTGCCGGATTCGGCGGTGCCCCGAACTTTGGCTGTGACCCGCGTGGCCGCCGCCACTGTTCCCCGGCCTGGCTCAAGGCGGGCGCGGAAGCCTATGCCGGGATGAATGCGCCGCCACGCGGCCGTCGTTTGGTGGTGCAATTGGTCGAGACGTTCCATGGCAAGATGGAGTGTTCTTTCGTCGAAAGGCTTGATGCCTGGGAGCTGCAAAAGACAGCCGGGTTTGCGCTGCCGCCCATCATGATCTATGGCGACGACATCACGCATATTGTGACCGAGGAAGGCATCGCCAATCTGCTGCTCTGCCGCACGCCGCAAGAACGCGAACAGGCGATTCGCGGCGTGGCGGGTTATACGCCGGTGGGCCTGGCGCGCGATCGCCGTGCCGTGGAAAACCTGCGCGACCGCGGTATTATTCAGCGCGCCGCCGATCTTGGCATTCGCAAAAACCAGGCGACCCGCGAGCTGCTGGCGGCGCGCAACATCAAGGATTTAGTCCTTAAGTCCGGCGGACTTTATGAGCCGCCAGCGCGATTCCGTAACTGGTAAGCAAGGGTTCATATAATGGAACATCTGGAATACGAGTTTGTAACCAGCGGGGCGGCCGCCGCCGCCCGCAAAAAATTCTGCCTTGTCGGTGTGGTAGCCTCAGGCAACCTTGAAGTTTTGCTGGAACCTCAGGAGCTTGGCGGCAAGTGCGTCTTTAGCATCGATACGGCGGCGTCGGGCTTTGCCGCCACATGGCAGGCCGTCATCGCCGATTTCATCGACCGCTATCATCCGGCCAACCTGAAGGTGTCGATCAACGATAACGCCGCCAGCCCGGCGGTGGTCAGCCTGCGGTTGGACCAGGCTTATGAAACATTAATTGGCGAATAAAGATCATGACGGGCAACACTTCCATCAATTATTTCGAGGCGACTGCCCGGCAGCGTTTGGCCGGTGTTTTGGATGCCGGTTCATTCCGGGAACTCTGCCCACCCACTGATAAAATCATCAGTCCGCACTTGCATTACTTTAAGGTCCCGGTGGCTTTTGACGATGGCGTTGTCATCGGTGAAGGCGCCCTTAACGGCCGCCCGGTTGCCCTGGCCGCCCAGGAGGGTCGTTTTATGGGCGGCGCCATCGGCGAAGTGCACAGTGCCAAAATTATCGGCCTTTTGCGGCGCTGTCTGCAAACCAGGCCGGCGGCCATGCTGTTTTTGTTTGATTCCGGCGGCGTGCGCCTTCAGGAAGCCAATGCCGGGGAACTCGGCGTGGCCGAAATCATCCGGGCCGCCCTTGACGTCCGGGCGGCTGGCATTCCGGTGCTCGGCGCGATTGGTGGCAGTTGTGGCGTTTTCGGCGGGGCCGGCATAATTGCCGGATGCTGTGACGCCCTGGTGGTGTCGGAAGAAGGTCGTATCGGAGTCTCGGGACCGGAAGTGATTGCAACCAACATGGGCGTCGAGGTGTTTGACTCGCGCGACCGTGCGCTGGTCTGGCGCACGTTCGGCGGCAAAAACCGTTATCTGCAGGGACAAGTCGCCGACCTGGTCGTAAATTCCGTAGCCGCTTTCCGCAGCGCCTTGATCAACCTGTTGGCGCGCAAGGCGCATTATTCCCTCGCCCAGCTCGAAAAAGAGCAACAGACATTAGCGCAACGGGCCGTGGATTTTGCCGGGTGTCATGACGGCTGCGATGTCTGGCGCCAACTGGGTTGCGCGGACCCAGAAAAAATCCCGGAGTTGCCCATTGCTGAATTAAAATCGCGTAGAGGAGCTGTTTCGTGACCTTGCATGATATTTTACCCAAACTGTTCCCCGCTGGCCATCGGGTCGCGGCGGACGGCAATGTGATTTATGGCGAAGGGCAGACGGCCTCCGGGACGGTGGCGCTCATCGGCACCGCTAACCACACAGCCATCGGGCTGCAGGAAATCCTGGCGCTGGCGCACCGCTTTATCCAGGTAATGAAGGACCAGCCCGGCCGGCCAATTCTCATGCTGGTTGATAACAACGGCCAAAAAATGACGTTGGAAGACGAACTGCTTGGCCTCTATCAATATATGGCCCATTTGATCAAGCTCCAGGACCAGGCGCAGCGGCGCGGACATCAAGTCATGGCGCTGGTCTACGGTAATTCGATGGCCGGCGGGTTCGTCGCCTTTGGGCTGTGCGCCGGGCAAACATACGCACTGGCGGACAGCAACACTTCGGTAATGGCGCTGCCGGCAATCGCCCGCGTCACCAAGCTGCCGTTGGCGTATCTCGAGGAACTCGACAAAACAGTGGCGGTGTTTGCGCCCGGCGTAAATAATTTTTACCAGACCGGCGGCCTGGCCGGCATCTGGGCGGGCGACCTCAATGCCTGTCTGGAAAAGGCCTTGCAGGCTGACCAGGCAACCGACCGGCGGGCCGAACTCGGCGCCCAGCGCGGTGGTCGGCCGCTGGCTAACACAATCATCCGCAAGGTGGTCAATGCTTGAGCTGCCTCCGTTGTTTCACCGCCACGATCTCTTACGGCTTGCGCCGGCGGCGGCAATCGTTGGCCATGCCGCGGATAGGGAAATTATCCGTACCTGGCTCGCCGCCGGTTGGCCGGTAATCGTCTGTCGTCCCGGCACTAATGCCGCCGGCATCCATTGCGGCATCCCGCTGCCTCCGGAACAGGGAAAAAAACGCCTCGCATTCACGGTGGGCCGTGACGCCGTCCGGGATCTGTTGCCGCTGCCACGCCTGGCGGCATGTCTGCCCCATTTGCCGGAATCAAGGCGGAGTGTTTTGTCCGGGTTGCTGGAACTGGACCCGGAAGTGTTTGGCAGCCTGGCTTGGCAGCATTTGACCGGACAACCCTATTTGCACGCAAACTCGGACTTGGATCTGTTGTTCCGTGTCGGGAACCTGACCGCATTGACCAGGCTGACGGCGCGGTTGGGGCAGCTCGCGCTCGAACGTTGCGATATCGAAATAATGTTATGGGATGGACGGGCTTTTTCCTGGCGGGAATTTATTGGCGCTTCCTCCACCATAATGGTTAAAACCGATCATGCGGTAGCGTTACAGTCCAAGCGTCTTTTGACAGTGACTAAGCCGGATGTGGCCAGCATTGCCGCCACGGCAATCGAGGCCCTATATGAGGAACTTGAAACATATCCCAAACCTGGCTTGGTGAGTTACGTTGACAACGGTAGTCACCCGGATATGGACGCCGGCCACTTCCTGGCCGCCATCAAGACTCTGCCTGATTATTTCCTGGCCGCCGCTACCGCCGGAAAACGCCGCGCTAAACTCGACGAATTACGCCCGCTTGGCATGGAGGCCGAACGGCGGATGCTCGTCGCCACCGGCGGCGTCAATACCCACCGCGGCGCGATTTTTTCCCTCGGGTTGCTGGTCGCGGCCGCCGGTTACCAAATCGGCAGCGGCTGCCGCGCCGGACTAAACGCAATCGTGCGCGATTTGTGGGGCCAGGCGATCATAGCCTTGCCGAACGACGACAGCCACGGGGCGCAAATGGCGCGCCGTTACGGCGTTAGCGGGGCCAAAGCCGAGGCCGCCAACGGATTTTGTTCGGTTTACGCATTCGGCCTGCCCGCATTCCGGGCCGTGACCAGCCGCAACGCCGCCCGGGTTAACAGCTTCTTTGCCTTGCTTGAACGGGTTGATGACAGCACTTTATTATATCGCGGCGGTGCTGCCGGGCGCGATTTTGCGGTTACCGCCGCCGGTGAGTTTAACCGCGCCGGCGGCGTCAATGCTTCCGGCTGGACCGCTCGGGCGTTAAACCTGCACCGCGAATTTGTAGCGCGCAATCTCAGTTGCGGCGGCGTGGCCGATCTGCTGGCCGCAACCATTTTCATTCACCGCATGGAGGAATTATGTCAGGCATAGCGCTGCTCTGCTCGGGACAGGGTAAACAGGATGCCATGATATTGGGGCGGATAAAGCAATATCCGGAAGCTCAGGCCCTGCTGCGGCGGATTAGTGCCGCCGGCGTTTTGCCAGACGCGCTCTTGGCCTGGCAGGCCCATCCTGATCTGATTTTTCAAAATGACATCGCCCAACCGCTGGTTTGTCTTTATCAGATGCTGGTATGGGCGATAATCAAAAACCTGCTTCCCGCTCCGGATATTTTCGCCGGTTACAGCCTGGGGGAACTTTCCGCCTACGGTTGTGCCGGAATTTTACAGCCGGCCGAAGTGGTTCGGCTCGCTGCCATCCGCGGCAAATTGATGATGGCTGATGCAACCGTTCCGCAAACCATGGTCGCGGTGATCGGGTTAAAGAGGGACCAGCTGTCCAGAATATGTGCCGGCGCCAAGGCGCAAATCGCAATCATTAACGGCGCCGACCATTTTATCGTCGGTCTGCCGCTGGAAAATATGCCTGCCTTTAGCGCGCAGTGCAAACAAGCCAGCGCAACCAAAATTGTGCATCTGCCGGTGAGCGTCGCCGCGCACACGGCCTTGATGCAAAGCGCCGCCGGGAAGTTCCGGGCCATTCTGCAGAAAACGGAATTTCAGACGAAGCCTGCCAGCATCCTTGCCGGCATCAGTGGCGAAAAATTATTTACCAGGGAACAGATGATTGCGGCATTGACCGACCAGATTCATCAGACCATCGACTGGCGCGCCTGCATGGAAAGTGCCGTAGCCTACGGCTGCCGGGTGTTCCTTGAACTTGGACCCGGCAACAGCCTGGCGCGGATGGTGCTGGAGTCTC
Organism: uncultured Verrucomicrobiota bacterium; assembly: GCA_964469675.1. Classification (GTDB taxonomy): domain Bacteria; phylum Verrucomicrobiota; class Kiritimatiellia; order JAAZAB01; family JAAZAB01; genus VSJD01. The sequence continues at coordinate 202 of CAYYBV010000002.1, read as the reverse complement.
ACCCGCACACCGAAGCCCGATCAGTCTCCGAATTTCATGACATCTATACCGTTAAGCGCTGGATCGCCACCGCATTGGCCCGGCAAGCCTGATGGCTGTTGCGCGGGCTGGCGCGCGGACCCGCCCTTAACCGCGCATCTGTTACATCCCAGCCGGCAATACGCAGTGGCGGCCGGGGCGGGCAGCAGTAGCCTGTTGGTGA
>CAYYBV010000001.1:12908-40605 GCA_964469675.1 uncultured Verrucomicrobiota bacterium | reverse complement strand
CCGCGGAGCAAAACGCCATGCCGAGCGCCGTCGCGACCGCAAAACCAACATTACGTGTTGAGCTGCTCATTTTTCTTTTCCTTCTATGTGTTTAGCCTGATCCATTTATGCAAAACAGCAAAAGTAATTCAATTGCAAATAAATAAGATGTATAAAAATAACATAAAATAAATTTTTGCCAAGTGTTTTTTTGGTTTTCCACAAAAAGACACTAAAAAGCCCGCCGATTTTGCCGCGTCTGCTTCGTAACCACTGCGATTACTTTTCTGAGCCCGAAATGGTTCCAAAAGACTTGGATGACCAGAAAAGGGAGTAGAGGCTGGGGGGCTCGAACCCCCGACCCGCTGATTAAGAGTCAGCTGCTCTACCAACTGAGCTAAGCCTCCGATGCAAACGGTAGAAAATCGGGCAGCGGAATGCAAGCATGAAAGCACATGGAGCGGGGAGCGTGAAGCGTAAAGATCGAACTAATATAGAATCGGCTCGTAAACCAAATATCCATGCACGGCAAGCGGGGAATGCCCTCCGCCTTAAATTATAGTGATTTAACCTGGTGTTGGCCTGCCCCGGGTCATCGCCGCGCATAGCGCGCCTCCCGCATCAGATCAAGCCGTGGTTCAATCTGCTGCTCCGGTCTGCTTCAGAACGCGGTACAGCTCGGTAACGCCCCAGGCCTGGGCATCACAACCGCGCTGGGTGTGCGGGTAATCGCCATCCACGATTTCCGGAATCTGTCCCAGGCAGCCACGCTCTATCAGCCGTGTGCTGCTGCCCAGCCAGGCCAGCGCCGCGGAGCGCCCGGCACTGCCATGCACCTGGACCCAGGCTTCGCAAAACGATGGGAACAGCCAGGTCCAGGCTGTGCCATTGTGATAGGCCGGTTTGCGGCGCGTATCTTCATCGCCCGCATATTCTCCCCAGTAAGGCCGCTGGGGATTATTAAGCAGCCGGTCGCCCAGCACGACAGGCTGGGGATATTCCACCGGACGATTGGCGAGTGTGCGGATGGCGCCGGGCACAAGCAGCTCCGCACATGCTTCCAGAACGCGCGCGCCGATGGCGTTTTCGACCACTGCGCCCAGGGTCAACACCAGCAACTGATTGGGCCGCAGGGCGTCGTCCGGCATGGCGCTGGCCGCGCCCTGGCCCACTTTGGCGTGCAGGCAATCGGCAAAGTAGCCGCGGGACTCGTTCCAGAAATACTGGCGGATGGAATTCCGCACCTGCCCGGCCAGTTCGCGCCAGGGTGCGGCCGGCTTATCCAAGCCGGCCAGGAATGAGCACGCGGCAAACCAGAGCGCCTGGATTTCAATGGGGTAACCTTCGCGTGGCGAGCCGGCTGGATGGTTGGTATCCATCCACGTAAAATGGGCCGGACTAAAAATCAACCCGCTTTCCGGGTCCATACGAATGCCGTTGGAAGTTCCCCGGCGATAGCCTTCGGCTATCGATTGCAGAACCTGGCGCAGAGTCCTTGGACCACACCGTTCGGATAATAAATGATCATGACCGGCAGCGCGGCAGACATCCGCACAGGCAACGATAAACCAAAGGGGCGCATCGGATGTGTCGCGATTTCGGGCGTCGTCACCATGAATCATATTGGGCAGCGTGCCGTCCTGCTCAAATGCCGCAAATTGCTTTAAAATTGCCGTAACTTCCTCCCAACGGCCGGCGGCAATTAAGCCACGCGCGCAAATAAACGTGTCGCGTCCCCAGTCAAGGAACCAGGGATAACCGGCAATCACGGTTTTATAAGCACCGCGCCGGACAATAAACTGCCGCATGGCGCGCTCCAGTATTTCCAGGAGCGGCGCATCCAATGGCTGAAGATCCCGGACCTCACCCTGTCCAGTTTCCGCTGCTTCAGACCGCGAAGCAACGGCAATCCGATCATTTTCCGCCGGGGTCAGGATCTGCGCCAGTAATTCAATTTCAGCGCCGCCCGCCAAAGGACAGCGGAAGTAACCGGGACTGAACAGATCGGAATCGGCGTTCAATCCGCGTCCGGCCTCGATGGGATGATGCACCATGTATTGCCATTCGGTCGCCGGCAGAAAGCTGCCGGTGGAAACAATCACGCGTAACTGCCGGGCGGGGTCCGGCGCAAAAATAAATCCATTGGATTCCGGATGCACGGCACCGGGCCAATTCCGTTCCGGGCCGAGGAACGCCTTGGTGTCCTCGTGGAACGAACGGTCTTCAACATCCGGGCGAATAATCAATTGCACCGCCTGGCCATCGGCCAAGCAGTTTTCGGCATTTAGGCAAGGCGCCCGGTAAAATTTCAGGCGCATGGCATTCTGCCCGGCAATCATTTCGGCATGAATATCAAGGAACACGGATTGTCCAAAACCGAATGGCACACGAAAACGCCACAGACCCGCATTGTCGCCAAGCTGGAAAAGCTGCAGACGATCAATCGTGATATCCTGGGAATAACCTTGAAACACCAGCCACGCGCGGCAGCGCGTCAGCATGATCCGCCGATCCTCGGGATAGTCCGGGTTCAGGTTGCCGGCCAGCAGGGCATCATAACGACTGCGCACTTCCGCCCACAGCACGGGAGCGCGCAGCATGCCGCCGCGCCCGTTCGTGCTTAAAAACACAGGATGTGTGCCAAGCAATTCCTTGTGACTAAACGCCAACGGTACCCGCGGCACATCGCCCGGCGGCAAAAAGAGCAAGGCCGCGGTTTCATGCCGGGTGTGCTCCGGCTCATAAACGACAAGCTTTAATTTGGCCGCGTGCGGCATCAGCCGCGCGGCCCCGGGACAAAACAGGATAAAATGGCAACCGTCCACAGCCGTAAGCGAATTTTGCTGTTGGACAACCCTCGACCCCTCCTCGATTTGCGCGCGAAACGCGACAGGCGCGCGCAGATAAAGAAAATGATTTGGCGGAATCATGACCTCGCGTTTTAAATCACGCGGCCATTCCCAGGTAACCACCCGCGGCGCGGCACCCGGCACATCCTGTTTCCGGCAAAAGGCGCCCGGATTTTCCGCCAGCTCCATCGCCAGACGGTCGGGATCCAACGTGGAAAAATCGACTGGGTTACGACAGGTTTTAACAATCTCCAGCGCCTTGGCCCGCAAGCCCTGGCGCCGCACAATTTCCGGCGGTCCCAACCTTTGGGGAGTCGGGATGGCCTCGGCAGAGAGGATCCGGTCAAGATCGAGGCGGTCCGGCGTAAGACACAGAACCTCGGCCGGGGCCAGCACTAAACTCGCCTGGCCGCCCGTCAAAGAGACGGCCACCACGCGGCCGGTCAACAAATCGGTTAATTCATGATTTGCCAGGCCGGCATCGCTGGGATTCCATGCGACCGGCTGAGTGGCGCTGTCATCCAGGTTAACAAGGACCAGGAGGCGCTGGTCGGTAGAGGGTAAATAGCGCAGGAGCGCGATACTGTTGCCACTGCCTTGCTGGATCAGGCGCAGGCGCGCGCCGGCAAAAAAGACAGGGTGCGTCTGCAAGATGCAGTGCAGTCGCGCAATCCGGTCCACCTGGTTTTCGCCCGATCCCCACGCAAGGGGGGCACGTCCGTGCACGTCGATTTTCTCGACCGCATGCCATTCCACGCCGTTGGCAAAAGCAAACGCGCCGTTACTGGAACAGAGCGCCGAAAGCGCCGTACGCATGCAGGCATAGGGAATCGAGCGCGACGCCAGGCGGTTATTATCGTGCGGTTCGGCGAAGTGCACAAGGAGCCCTTCGGTTTCGGAAATGCGGATGGCACCCGGCAGATAAGCCTCGATCTGCCGGCGGTCATAGTTCTGAAACAGTTCCGAATAGGCCCAGTTCAGGTTGGCAATGTTCAGGAGCGTCGTGGTGGCTTCGATCCCGCCGCCCAGGCCCTCGAGCAGAAAGAGCGTATCGGGAAATTCGCGGCGCACCATGGCGACGATGAACTCCCAGGCGCTTACCGGGATCATGTAGCCGGCATCACAGCGGAACCCGTCCACGCCGCGCCGGCACCAGGTCAGGAACACCTTCGCCAGGTAACGCCACAGCCCCACGTGCTGGTGGTTGATCTCGGTTAAATCGCTCCAGACCACGCCCCATGCGCCGGGCGAACGGATCGTGCCGTCGGTTTCGCGCATAAGCCAATCGGGGTGCTCGGCGTGAATTTTGGCGGCCCAGCCGGTATGGTTGATGGCAATATCCAGGAAGAGGCGCGCGCCGCGCGCGTGCACGGCATCCACCAGCTCGCCGAACTGCTCCAGCGGCGTGGCCTTGGGGTCGAACTCGGCCAGGGCCGGGTCCACATCCACGAAGTCGAGCGCCGCATAGGGACTGCCGAACGTGCCCATGCGTCCGTAAACAGTCGGTGTGGGGTGAATCGGCAGGAGCATGAGCGCGCGGCAGCGCAGGCGCCCGATAATGAAATCGAGTTGCCGGATAACATCACGAAACGTGCCCGAGGGTGGAATCACGGCATAGTCGTTGGCTTGCAGGGCCTGGATGCCTTTGGTTTGCTGAGGCGTGAAAACAAGGGGGGCACGCCGCTCCTGGCCAAACTGCCGGACAAACGCATTATACAGGCTGTTGGCGCAACAATATGCCGCCGGGTGAACGTTAATGGCCGTATTCGGTCCTTGCGGCCAAACGGGCTGATTACCACCCTCCGGCAGGAAAAGCGCCTTGGCCTCGAAATGGCCGGATTCCAACAGCGGCAGGGTCAAGCGATAGAACTGGTCATCAACGCGCGTCATGGGAATATCGAACCAATCCTCGGCCAGACGTTGCCGATGTTCGGCGGCCTCGCGGATAATTTCGCGCCGGGCGGTTTCGGCGTTGCCAATATTGGTGCGCAGACGGGCCTCGCCCCGCTCCGGGCCTGACAAGCGGAGCGTGAATTCCAGCACATCGCCACAAAAGGCCAGCCGGTGTTGTCCGGGAGCAGGTGTTTGTTCCAAAAGCATGTTCATTGTTTGCATTGTGACAAAGCCGGGTGAAAAAAACGAGCTTTTTCATTTTGGCCAAACGTATGCACGCGCGCCACACCTGCGGCATTGTCCGGGAGCAAGGCCGATCCAATCGCCTGCACAATTTTCAATGTCGCCTTGCACCCGCCCGCGATGCAACGGCGGCAGGCACGATGATGAATTTAATGTAAATACTCCCGGCCTAATCGCCCGGCTGGGCGCATCACATCCGGCCGGCCGGGCAAGATTGCCTCCGATCTTGACTTCGTGCCCGCTGTTTGATGGGATGGGTGATATGCACGGTTATGACATCATCCTGGATTTTTTCATCAAGGGCGGGCCGGTGCTCTGGCCGCTGTTGGCCTGCTCGCTGGTGTCACTGACCATCACAATCGAGCGCATGCTCTTCTGGTGGCGCGCGGAACGGAGCAATCGGCTGGGCGCCGCTCCCCTGGAAGAACTGTTTGAGCATACCGAACAGGGCCGGTTTGAGCAGGCCCTGGCGATCGGCCAAAGCCGGAACACCGCCATCCTGCGCGTGCTGACCGCAGGATTAAAACACCGTCATTACGGGCTGACCGAAAACATGGAAATCGCCGCCAATGACGAGATTGCCCGCATGAAACAAGGGCTTTCCGCCCTGGAAACCATTATCACCATGGCACCGCTTTTGGGCATCCTCGGGACGGTCTTTGGCATTATCCGTTCATTCCATGTGCTCGGCATGGATGACATCCAGAGCTCGGCCGCCGTGACGCGCGGCGTGGCGGAGTCGCTGATCAACACGGCCGCGGGCATTACCGTTGCGCTCCTGACACTGGTGCCATTCAATGCCTTCGTCAGCAAGGTTCAGCGCGAAACCCGGCGCCTTGAGCAAACAATTGCCCAATTTGAAACTGCCTACCGGAAGGGAACGGACCATGCGCCTAACAACCGGCTACGAGTATAAGAAGGCGCGGATCGAGCTTGTGCCCCTGCTGGATGTGGTTTTCCTGCTGCTTGTGTTTTTCATCTACGCGATTATTTCCATGTCGGTGAACCAGGGCGTGCGCATCACGCTTCCGGCGGCAACCGGCGAAACGCAGCCGAAAAAAGTAGTGCGAATCGTGCTGGACGCCAAAAACACACTCGCCTTGGACGGGACAACTTACAACATGAATGACTGTGTCCAGCGCGTGGCGGAACGGATACGGAGCGCGCCCGGCACCGTGCTTATCCGCGGCGACCGCCAGGCGGAGCTTGGCATTGGGATTGAACTGCTTTCGCGGCTCCGGACCGCCGGGGTACCGTCGGTGGCGTTTGAAGTGCAAGGGCAATAAAAATTAAATTGTTGCCCAAACATTATCCCCCTACTCGCCAGATTCATTGGCTTTTGATTGCCGTTCAGAATAATATTCCGAATAACCGTGATTAAAAATGAAACGCCTGACTGATTTCTCGGTTTGTTTTAGTATGGCCCTGTTCTTGCACGGGCTGCTGATCGTGGGCACCGCCTGGTTATGGAACCTGCGGCCGCCGGAGCTCCGCCCGCTGTTCCAGAGCGGCGATGTCAGCCTGGCCGTGACGATTGTGGCGAAAGACCCGGATGGACGACAGATAACGGACGAAAACGAACCGGCGCAAGAGGCGGAAACAGGGCAAAATCAAGATCGGCTTGATCCAGAAACCGCAACGCAAGAATTAGTGAAGACACCCGCCAATCCGCCTGCGGCCAGTGCGCCAAATGTGAGCCAGGCGGCGCAGCCGGACGAGGCGCTTAACCAGGGGGTAGTCGGTGCCGTGCGGGGAAAATCGGAAATTCGCCCGTATTATCCACTGGGTGCGCGTTTGCGCGGCGAAGAGGGCGCGGTTACAATACGCGTGTGGGTCAAACCTTCCGGGCGCGCCAACCGCTGTGAAGTGGTGCGTTCAAGCGGATTTCCGATGTTGGACCAGGCGGCAATGGATGCCGTCCGGCAGGCGCATTATGTGTCCACACAGCCGGGCACCTGGCGCGCCGAGGTTGAAACAGTGCTGACCTTCCGGTTCAAGTTGACGGAATGATTTTAATAATGCTATTGTAATCATGCAGAGCCCATAATTCCGAACTAAATAACCAGGCCGGTTTTCCTGATGCTGAATGCTGGCTCCCAAGCAGTTACAAGGATTGTAACTACTCCATGACAACACCACTAATTTATAGCATTTGCGGCGTCCTCGCGTACCTGCTGGGCGCCATTCCATTTGGCCTCCTGATTGCGCGGGCCAATGGCGTGGACATTCGCAAGGTCGGCAGCGGGAACATTGGCGCCACCAATGTATTCCGTGCGCTCGGCAAAAAATGGGGCATCCTGGCATTTACCTGCGATGCGCTGAAAGGCTTTATTCCGGCCAGCTTGTTTCCGTTTTTGGCCAAAACGATCGGGGCGCCCGGTGACGATAGCGTTTTGTCACTGGTTTGCGCCTGCCTTGCTATTGCCGGGCATAACTGGCCGGTTTATCTGCGATTCAAGGGTGGCAAAGGCGTGGCCACCAGCGTGGGCGCGCTGATCGGGCTGGCACCCTCGGCGGCCGGCATCGGCCTGTTGACCTGGGCAGTGGTTTTCTTGGCAACCCGTTACGTTTCCGTGGCGTCTATCGTGGCCGCCATCGCGGTTGCCGGATCGGTCTGGATTTTTTATGCCCAAACGGACAAACTTTTGCCGGTGGTCTTGACGGTGCTGTGCACCCTGGTAATCTGGCGGCATAAAAGTAATATCCAGCGTTTGCGGCAGGGCACTGAAAACCGGATGGCGTTTAAAAAGAAAACGGCAAACTCATAAAAATCAATGCACCAAATTGCCATACTGGGTGACGGCGGATGGGGCACAGCGCTTGGCTTGCTGCTTGTCAAACAAGGGCATGCGGTGCGAATCTGGGGCCCTTTTCAAAAATATATCGAGCGCCTGCGCAGCGAACGCGAAAACAAGCTGTTCCTACCGGGCGTGCCGTTGCCGGATGCCTTGCATTGGACGGCTGACCGGGACGAGGCTGTGACCGGGGCCGAGGTCATCATCCTGGCCTCGCCATCCAAGTATTACCGGAGCGTGCTTGAATCGTTTGCGGGGCGTGTGCCGGCTGATTGCGCACTTTTAAGCGTAAGCAAGGGATTGGATGCCAGCACGCACCGGCGGCTCACGGAAGTGGCCGGCGAAGTGCTCGGCCATAAGGCGGTGGCGGTATTATCCGGGCCAAGTCTCGCGGGAGAGGTGGCCCGGGGCATGCCGACCGCTGTCGTAATCGCCTGTGCTGATCATTCCCGCGCACAAGCTTTGCAAAAAATCATTACCTGCCAGCAGTTCCGGGTGTACACATCCGAAGATGTTGCGGGCGTCGAATTGGGTGGCACCTTGAAAAACATCATCGCCATTGCCGCGGGGGTCAGCGACGGCCTTGGTTTTGGCGATAACACACGTTCCGCGCTCATAACGCGCGGCCTGGCGGAAATGACGCGCCTGGGGGTTGCGTTAGGCGCGCGGCCGGAAACTTTTGCCGGTTTGAGTGGACTGGGTGACTTAATTGTCACCTGCACGAGCCGCTTGAGCCGCAATCACGCAGTGGGTGAGCGACTGGGCCACGGGGAAACATTAGACGGAATTATCGGCGGCATGCACCAGGTGGCGGAAGGCGTAACGACCTGCGCCATTGCCCACGCTTTGGCCCTTGAACACGGCGTACGCACCCCGATCACGGACGAAGTGCATGCCATGCTCCACGACAGTCGGAGCCCCGCCAAAGCCATGGCAGCGCTCATGACCCGCGATGCCCGCCCGGAGCGGGATTAGACCTCATTCGGCCAGCAAAGCATCAAGTTTGGGATCGGGCGCGGCGCCATGCCGCAAGGCGTTTTTGTAATGTACGCGCGCCGTATCATGGTCCATCGGTTTTTGGCACAGACCCAGAAGCGTTAAGTTATAGAAAGCATCGCCCAGTTTCGGGTTAAGCGCCAAAGCCCGTTTCATTTCGATCTGGGCATCGGTCAGTTTACCGGTAGCCGCTAGCGCCACACCGAGGGCCACGTGCGCCTCGGGGGACGCGCTATTCTGCTTGAGTGCCTGATGCAGACGGGAGATCGCCGCCTGATAGCGGCCTTCTTGGCAATCCACCAGCGCAATCAGCAAATTAAAATCGGCATCGGGCCAGGGTAAAGCCGGGATCTGCCGGATCAACGCACGCACCTTATTTGTGTATCCCAAACGCAAACAACAGCGACAGGCGCCTTTCAAGGCCCAGGGTTCCTGTGGATATTCTTCTAAAAGCACGAGGTACATGGCAAGCGCGCCGGCATCATCACGGCCACGCTCCTTGAGCGCCGCTTGCTGGAGCTTGAAATTAAGCGGCGAAAGTGCCGGAATTTCAGATTTAGGACTTTCTATTTTTGATTGTTGATTTGCCGCTGTCGGTCGGCCGGTAGCCGGCGGTTTTTTTAAAATGACCGCCGGTTTTGCTTCATGCTCACGCACGGCGCTGGGCGAACCGGCAGCTTGCCCTACCGTTGGTGGAACCCCCGCTTGATCTGATCGCCCGGCGGCGTCCGGCATTGCAGACAAGCGTTGCAGCGCCTCGCGGCAATAGTTCATGCGGAATGAGACCACGGCCGGTTGCCATTGCGGATAATCAACGGACAACTTATCAAAAAGCTGCAAAGCTTCGGTGTAAAGATCGCCGGCTTCTGTCCGAAGGTTCTTTTTAGCCAGCCAATCGGCCAAGGCCATGGAATTATATGCTGTCAGGAATTGATTGTTAGGAGTCAATCGTTCTTCGCGACGATCCGATTTGCCGGGCAAAATAGATAAATCAGGATCAACCGCGCCGTTGAGCGGCAAGGCGGTCAGCGCCAGCATAATCAGCGCGAGACCGACTGGCAACCTGAAGTTGAATAGAGCCGTGTTCATTGGATGCCTGCCCGCTCCATTTGACTTTCCCGCCACATCTGGTAATAATAATGACATGCGATGGATCATTCCATTAGCGGTTTATCACACCATACCCGGTCTTTCCCGTCAAGAGCGTTCTCGCGAATCGGGGATGATCCTCGTGACCGTCCTGCTTTTCATGGGCCTAATCCTGGCACTCGTCATCCAATCCCAGATTGTTGCACGGATGACCCTGCGGTTTGAAAACCGCCAGGCCCTACGGGCACAATTACGCGTGGCGGCGACCGAAGCCGCCTGGGAAGCGCTGCGCGTGCTCGCCGCCGATGAAAACCTGCAGGTAGACCATACCAATGAACTTTGGGCCGCCTGGCAGACAAATTGCCTGCCGAATAACATCCAGACCATTACCCAGATCACCGATGAAAACCGGTATTTTAACGTCAACAACCTGGCTGCCGTACCCAGCAACACCGCCGCCCGGTTGCCGCAAACGATTGTCCGGGAAGTGTTCACCGCCAATCAATGGCCTGATCCGGCGGGTGAAACCGAGGCGCTGAAAGACTGGATGGATCGTCCCGACTCTCCGAGAGGTCGGGAGGAAGGCACACGTGAGGCCGGCTATTATCACCAGGCCCGCCTGACAATGGAGCCGCCTAACGCCCTGATGGAAAGTCCGGCTGAACTTGGTAGCGTATTGAATGCCGCGCAGGTGGAACAGCGCGCGCCGCCGCCGGAGCTCACGGTATTACCGGACCGGGCGGAACGGATCGTGCCGATTAACGTAAATACGGCCAGCCGGCCAGTACTCCAGGCAGTCCTGGGGGCGGGCCGGAGCGCGCTGGCTGAAAAAATTTGCCGGTGGCGCAGCGCACATCCCATAACAATCTTGAGCCAGGTAATGGATGCTAAAACACTAAAAGAACTTGGTCCTTACCTGAATACACGGAGCCGCTATTTTTCGGTGGCCGCACAAGCCACCCATAACGGACAAGCGGAAACCGTTTATGCTCTCGTGCACCGTGACGACCAAGGCGAGGTTGAAATCTTACGCTGGTTATACTACTAATGGCAATTTCTGAAAAATTAATTTTTACCTGCCAAAGCGCCATACCATTCCGGCCGCGGTTTTGTTACGGCATAACGCTTGCAGGCGACCAAGCCGTCATTGTCAAGGGCTTGCGCTCATCGGGCGGGACCGTGCGCCATACCATGCTGGCCACAGGTGAAAAGACCCGCAGCGGCGGCATAACTTCAGGCTGTCTGGCCGTGCAGGAAAGTCTCACCCTATGGCTAAACTCGCCGCTGGTGTCGCGCACCAAGGCCGAGAAAGTTCTGGCCTCGCTACTGGTTATCCAACTGCCATTTCCGCTGGGGGACTGCCTGTACCGGTTTGTGGAATTTCGCCGGACGCCTGATGGCAAGGTTAGCGCCCTGGTTTGCGCCGCACGCCGCGAAGCCATTCAAACCTGTCTGGAACGCTACCAGGCTCAGGGCATCAATCCGATGCTGTTGGACCATGAAGGCCTGGCCCTCTGGACACAAAGCCTGGTTGAATGCCCCCCCGTTCCGCAGCAGCGGCTTGAACAATATCGGGCGCTGATTTACCTGGCCAACGATCACGCCACGCTGGTCATCGGTTGCGGCAAACGTTATGCCAATGCGCATAGCCTGCAGATGACGGCGCCCACCAAGGATGGCGACCTTGTTAACCGACTGCAACTTATTTTACATGCGGATATTCCTGCCGGCGTCAACGTGCAGTGGCTATTCTGTGACGCGGGCGGCGGACAGCCGGACATGGCGGAAATGTTACACCGGTCATTGACCGCAACCTGGCCGGGGCCTTTGACATTGATTAACGCGCCCGCCGCCTTCCTGGCGCGCGCCCTTTGCAATCGCGCAGTTAAGCGCGGACCGTTGCGGTGCAATTTGCGCCAGCAATCCTTTACGCACCCGGTGTTGCAGCACGCCCTGGATGGTCGCACGCGTGCCGCCGCCGTGGGCATCCTGATTGCCGGCATCCTGCTGGCTGGATTCAGTTTAACGTCGCGCCTTTTGGGTGCGCGTCAATTTAACCGCATCAAATCCGAAATCACGGCACTGGCCGGCGAGCTGGCTCCCGGTGCGCATATTCAATATGGCCGTGAAATTCCGGAAGTTCAGAAAGCATGGGAGCAACAAGCGCCCCAGACCGCTCCATTGCTTGATGCATTCATGCCTTCGCTGGCCGTGCGCCTGGCCGAGATTATCAAGGCGGGCCAGGCGGCCGCCGTGCACTTGGAGACCTTGAAACTAAAACGCAACAGCTTGGTACTTACCGGTGTAGCCGAGGACTGGGATCAGTGCGGCACTTTGGAACAAAACCTGAAAGCTTTGGGCTACACCGTGAAACTGGACCGGCAGGAGGCCGTGGCAGAGACCGAAGTGCGCTTCACAATCAACGCTGAAGGCGGTGGGCCATGAAGCCGAAAACATTGATTATTCTGCAGGTCTGCGCGCTGGCGGTATTTATGGCCGGGGTGCTGGGGGCCGTTACCACGTTGCGCCAGAACCTGGAACTGCGCGGCAAGCTCCGCAGTAAAATTGAAACCCTTGACCAACTGAAGGTAATGCAACAGACGCGCGCCCGCCACCAGGCGGCCTTGCGCGTCTTTGAGGGGCTGAGCAACGCGCAGCCCGTCTCATTGGCGAGCATGGGCCGGGCTATCTTAACCAACACAACGCCGGAAATTCGGGAACGCGAAACGCGCAACCTTGCAGCCGGCTGGACGCTTTGGCAAATGGAAGTTGTCTTCAGCGACGTGGAATTTGACCAATTGCCCGGCTTCCTGCAGATAGCCGCAATGCAACGTCCGCCCTGGCGGCTCGTGGAATGCACGCTGGCATCGTCCCGCAAGGCAGATGGTTGGGGCCGGGCGATATTGATCATGGAGTCGGCCGGGAAGCATGTGGGGCGCTAAATATTGAGCGCGGAGCGACAGCCGCCGGTGGAAAAAACAAGTAAAGATTCCAGTGTAAAACGTTGAACGGTCAGCCGGGTTTCGGTGTTTTGGTCACCTGCCCGACGATTTTATCGGCCTTGAAAAAATGCATCCAGGTTTTTTCGGCGCAAAGCCGCCGGATAACAAGCAGCGGCACGATGACATAAAGAATGCCGAGGGCCAGAATCGCCAAGCCCAATGCCCACCAGTTCTGGAAGATCAGATAAAGCAGAATGCCAAGCCCAATGTGCAGTAGCACAAAACCAGCGGCCAGCAGACCGGCGCCCAGGACGACCACCAGAACCGCCAGAAAGGCCTGCCGGGCCGAGCGCACCCCTTTAACGTAACCGATGGCCGCTTCCAGTTTGATCAGCTCCAGGGACTTCTGCCGGTATTTATTCAACAACCATACGGAGGTTGTCGCTAAAAGGGTTCGCAAAAAATGAGCCCACATAAACTGATCCTTAATCTTTGCCCGCGCGCCCATTGCTATCTGATCTTCAATGCAAAAATGGGCGTTCAATCCGCCGCACAGCGGTCAATCACTTGTTAACCAACGACCAACACAATGCTCGCCGCACGCGGCCCGCGCCATCCAGTATCTGCCGGCCGGTTTCTACTTGTTCCTGCCCAGAATATAGCCGATCAGCAAAGCGGCAACGGCAACGCCGCCCATATAGGGCCACGGATTCTCGCGGACTTGCTCATCCACGTCGGCGGCGATTTCCTTAGCCTTTACAAGACCAACATCCTTCGCCTGTAAGGCAGCTTCTATGGTTCTTTTTTTGGCGGCGGCCATCGCATCGGCCATGCCGAGTTCAACCGCGCCAAAGGCGTTTTTAAGATTGTGGTATTTATTCGATACCAGCGTGCGCAGCTCTTCTTTTTTACCCTTGGCCGCGTCTTCCAGCAGGCGCAGGGCTTCCGCGATCTTCTCGTTGTTCGACAATGTCTGTTCCATAATTAATGTCCCTTTCGTTTATTTTCTTTATGTTTAATTTAGCAAACGCCGCAGTGAAGTCAAGTTTTGTTTCCAGCGGGGCCGCACTGACGCGCTGCAAAATCAAGGGGTTAGGGCGCCCAAGACCTGATTTATCTGGTGCCAGGGCGTGGCGCCCGCCTCCATCAGCCGCCGGATCCAGGCGCGCGCCTGACAGTCAGGACTGTAATCCCGGTTGGCCAGGTGGTGATCGTTGATCAACACGCGCCCGCCGCGCTGCAAGGCTTGGTCGGCAAGCTCCAGGTTAACCACATTCCCGGGGCCAAACGGCACCTCGCAAATAATCACAACGGCGGCATCCGCCGCCATGATTTTGGCTTGCTCCAGCGCCGCTGGGCCAATTGGTGAAAACGGCTTTTCAAGCACGATGTCAACACCCAGCGCTTCCGCCACCTGCGCATCCGTATCCTGCTGGTTAAGCACGCCACAACTAACCCGGTACCCTGCCAGGCTCAACCGGCGCAGCAGTTCGCCGGCACACCCGCCGCCGGCAACGACGTGCACGCGCAGGTGTTGCCCGACCCGGGGCCCGGCCAGCCGCCGCGCCGGCAGGACGAGTACCGCGCCGGTATGCGGTTCCTGCCCAACCCGGATATCGCAATGATACACATCGCGCAAAACATTTTCACGCAGAACCTCGGAAGGCGTGCCATCGGCGACCAGCGCGCCATGATCCAACAGGATCAGGCGTTGGCAGAATTCGGCAGCAAGGTTTAAATCATGGCTGGTCATCATGACCGTAACACGCTGGTTACGGTTCAGGCGCTCGATGATCTGCATGATTTCCAACGAATGATTCAGGTCGAGGTGGGTGGTCGGTTCGTCCATGACGATCACGCGGGGTTCCTGGGCCAAGGCCATGGCGATCACGGCGCGTTGTTTCTCGCCGCCGCTGAGGGCCACCAGCGGGCGATCACGCAGTTCGCTGACGTCGGTGTAAACCATGGCGCGTTCGACAACCAGGCGATCCGCGGCAGTGGGCGCCTGCCACGGGCTCAACAGGGCGGCGCGGCCCATGAGCACCAGTTCTTCCACAGTATAAGCCATGGGCGTTGTGAGTTCTTGGGGCACCACGGCGATCAGGCGTGAACGATCCAGCGCCCGCAAGCGGCGCACATCCTGGCCAAACAGCCGGACATTGCCGGCGCTTGCCGGGTGCAGGCCGGTCAGCACCCGCAGGAGCGTGGATTTACCGGCGCCGTTGGGCCCCAACAGCGCCACCATCTCGCCTTCCGCGACCGTAAAATTGACATTGTTTAATACGGTCCGCGCGGCATACCCGGCCGAAAGATGCTCAAAACTAAATGCGGCATTCATGCTTGTCAGGGGTTCACAAGGCAACCGGTTGTTATGCCCGTGAAGATACCAGTTCGGCAGAGGGAAGACAAAGGGATATTGATTCTGGTCGCTCGAATCAACCCGGGGACTACCGGCGGCAACAAAAAGGGGTGCTGACCGGTAAAGTCAAAACCCCTTTCTGCACACACTAATCACGCTATTATAATTGCTACTGCACGATGAGATCAACCGTGTCCATAAAAATAATGCCATCCAGGTTTAAAACCCCATCCATCGGATAATCGACCGCAAAATATAATTTATACGCGCCCCGCGATAAACCCGCGATGCGCAGGACTTCAAAAGTCGAAAGATTGAACAAGCCCGCCTGATAAGCTGGGCGCCAATTATGCAAATTGCTTTCTTCCGTCCAGCCCTTCACGCTATCACGATAGAACCATGCCGATCCCGACTGGGCAACGACCCACCAATCGACCGGAACGCCCGCATAAGACCCCGCATTCAAACTCACGGTGATGGACACGGTTTCGGGATAATTAACGGTTACCGTGCCAACCGCGCCGTTAGCCCTGATCCTTGGTTCCGGCGAAGCGTTATTCCATAGCGCGGTTGGGCGGCCGCTAAACGTCGCGCCCCATCCCGTGGCCCCGGCCAAGTAATAGACGGTCACATTTTCGTCATTGTAGAAAATGTTCGTACTGCCGCCGGGAGCGTTGCCCCGGAAATAGACGCCGGCCAGGTTGGTACAGGAAGCAAAGACATCGTCATCGATGTTGGTGACGTTGGCGGCAATCGTGGCGGTGCGCAGGCTGCTGCAACTGATGAACGCCCAGTATTTGAGGCTGGTGACGTTGTCGGGGATCGTAATACTATCCAGGCGGGAGCAGTTTTCAAACGCGTAATACCCAATATCGGCGACACTGTTAGGCATCGTGATGGTGGTCAGGTTGGTGCAAAAGGCAAAACTGCTGTTCCCGATGTTGGTGACGCTGTCGGGGATCGGGATGCTATCCAATCTAGCACACCAGTAGAACGCCCCGCGCCCAATGCTGCCGACACCGGCGGGGATCGTGACAATGCTTTTGGCACCCGGGCATTGGATGAGCGTCGTCTTGTTTTTATTGAACAAAAGACCATTACCACTACTGCTGTAGGCAGGGTTGCCCCCGTCCACCGTGATGGCCGCCAGGCTGGCGCAGCGGACAAAAGCCGCGTACCCGATGTTGGTGACACTGGCGGGAAGACTGACTTCGGTCAGACGGGCGCATTCATAGAACGCAAATTCCCCGATGTTGGCAACACTGGCGCCAATCGTGGCGCTGGCCATGTTGGTGCAGCCCCAGAAGGCATTATCCCCGATGCTGGTCACGCCGTTGGGGATCACGATGCCTCCCAGGCTGGTGCAACTCCAGAACGCCTCTGCGGCTATGTTAGTGACGGTGGAAGCAATCGTGACGCCTTCCAGGCGAGTGCACCAAAAGAACGCCCCGCGCTCGACACTGGTGACGCCATCCGGGATCGTGTAGCTTCCGGCCCTGCCACCCGGGCATTGAATGAGCGCGGTCTGGCCGTTGTTGAACAAAACATTATCCGAACTGCTGTAGGAAGTGTTCCCCGCGGTAACGTTGATGATCGTCAAGTTGGGACAATCATCGAACACCCGAAAACCAATGCTGGCAACGCCGGTGCCGATCGTAACGCTTGATAGATTGGAGCAATCATCGAAAACATAGTCTTCGAGGTAGAGAACGCTGTCGGGGATCGTGACGCTGGTCATGATGTCATTGTCGGCGAAGGCATAGCGTCCGATGCCGACCACCGTCCTGCCACTGATGATATTTGGAACAGTAACCAAAATGTCAGATCCGGTGTATTCGTCAATTCGGACCGTGCCATTGGGATTTACCGTGTAGACATAATCACCGGAAACATCCGCCTTTACCGTCATCGTGATTGTCAGCAATACAAGCATCGCCAGCATTGATCTTTTCATGGTTCTCCTGGTTTTAACGGCTGCCCGCTGGTTACGTGCACAAATATTTATTCGGCGTAAAAAGTTAATTGCTTTTCACAATGGTAAAATACCGAATTCAAATTTGCAATATATTTGTAATGTATTGATCAACAGTTTTGCGGTCAAGCGCGCCGAAGAAACACACCGGGATTATTCGCCCCACGCCCCATGGCGGCGGCGGCGCAGGAGCACAAGGAAAAAAGGCCCGCCCACCAGCGCCGTGATAACCCCTACCGGAATTTCAATTGGCGCGGCAACCGTGCGGGCCAGCGTGTCGCACAGCGTCAAAAACAGCCCGCCGGCAAGCGTTGCCGCCGGGATGAGCCGCCGATGATCGGGGCCAACGATACTGCGCATGACGTGCGGAACGATAAGGCCGACAAATCCAATGAGCCCGGCCACGGCAACGGCCGCGGCGGTCATGAGCGTGGCCAGGCCCAGCCCCATGGTAACGACCAGGCGCGTGCGTACGCCCAAATGATAGGCCATCTCCTGGCCGAGGGTCAGGGCATTCAATTCGCGCGCCATGAGCCATATGCCGATAAACGCGGCCAGAATCAATGCGGCGCTGAACAGCAGAAGCGGCAGGGACGTCACCTGTAAATTGCCCAGCATCCACCAGGTGATGCTGTGCAAGCCCTCCGCCGGCGCAATTGAAATGATCAGCATCAGCAGGCTGGAACAGATGGCGCTAATGATGACCCCGCTTAACAATAGCGCATAAAGCGAGGGCGCACCACTATGGTATGCCAGCAGATAGACGACGGCCAGCGCCAGGACACCGGCGGTAAAAGCACTGAAAGAAAGCGTAAACACACCGACGGCGCCCAAAAAAATCGCCACGGCGACGCCCAGGGCAGACCCACCGCTGACGCCCAACACATAGGGCTCCGCCAGCGGGTTGCGCAGGAGCGCCTGGAGCACGACGCCCGCGCCGGCCAGCGCTCCGCCGACCACAAACCCGGCCGCAATCCGGCTGGCGCGCAAGCCTAGAATAGCGCGCCCCAGGGGCGTCGCCCAATCATGCGTGGCCAGGTTGGCGGCGCCCACAAACAGGCATGCGCCCATGGCCAGCGGCGTGATGACGAGCAATATCCAAATGGCTTTTTTTCTCATGGCAACCAATTAACGCTAATGCAGCGCGACCCGCCACCCAAGCCTGTTCGCAAGCAACCGACGCATCAACCAATGACCTTGTTCAGGGATGATCTGCACCCGGATGCACGCCATTTTGAAAACATGTTTGCAATGCCGCGATGCCTTCCAAAACACGCGGGCCGGGACGGAGAATAAGATTATTGTCAAACCCGCCGTATACGCGATTGTCACGGACGGCCTTGATCTGCGCCCAGCCTGGCCGTCCGGACAGCCGCACGCCGGTATTGGACTTTCGATTTTCGGTTGTTGCTTTTTTGCCGGCGTTTAGCCCCCGTTCGTCGCCTGGCGCTTGTCCACCGCCGGCCTTGGTCATATACAAACACAGAATAATGTCCGGATTACGCGCGATGACCCATTCGCTGGAAACAGGAAAATAATCCTTGTCGGTTACCTCATCACCCAGATTCCTGCCGCCGGCCAGCGCAATCAGTTCGGAAACAAAAGAGTTGCGGCCCACCGTCATCAGCGGGTCGCCCCAGATTTCGGCGAAAACCGTAGGCACGGTTTGCCCGGATGCTTGATAAACTTTGACCGCATTGCGCCGTTCCAAAACCGCGCGGCGAATGCGCTCGGCCAATGGCTGGGCGGCCGCGCAATTTGCCAGGCGCCCGACCGTAATTATGGCCGCGGGAATCTCGTCGAGCGTCGCACAAGGCACCCGTACGCGCCGGACACCCGTTTGCATCATCAGGCTGGCCGTTGTTTCGTCTTCCAAGTCTACATCCAGGATCAGGGTTGGACGGGTGGCCAGGAGCCGGTCCAGCGAGGGCGCGCCGAATCCGCCGATCACAGGCACGGATTTGATGATTTCCGGCGGATAGTCGCAGGCGCTGGTCCGGCCCACCAGCGCGGCACCCGCGCCGACGGCACAGACCATTTCGGTCAGGTTAGGCGCCAACGAAACAATCCTTATCGCATCCGGCGCCGGGTCCGGCTGGCGCGGCGCGCAGCCGGCCGACAGCAAGACACAGAGCGCTAAAAAGGCGATGGCTGATTTCATCCGTTTCCCAGATAAGGCCTGCCCGCGGCAATTGCGAAAAGGAGCGCGCACTCGACCAGCTCATTGGCAAACCCCAGCAGATCGCCGGTAACACCGCCAAAGGCGCGTTTCATCCACTGGGCAGATAAATAGCCGATAATTAACGTGACCACAAACAATACCAGCGCGCTGAGTTGCACCAGCAATCCGCACAGGACCAAGGCCAGGATGCCGGCAACAATAAAATGAGTTTTGTCCGCCTGCCTTACAAATGCTTCCGCCTTGCCGCCCTCGTGGCGGGCATAGGGCAGTGTCATGGCCAGCAAAACCTGTACCAGGCGCGCGAGAATGAATGGGACCGGGATCCAGACCCATTGGCCGCCGATCGCCAGCTGGGTAAACGCCACCGATTTCATCAACAACACGATAACGACAGCCACGACGCCGAACGCGCCGACGTGGTGATCTTTCATTATTTCCAGCCGCCGTTCACTGCTAAAGGCCCCATAAAAACCATCGACCGTGTCGCTTAAGCCGTCCAAGTGCAGGCCGCGGGTGAACCAGGCGGAAAGCAATACACCGGCCACGCCGGCGCCCACGGGCCAGGTCAGCACGCCGCCCAGCAGCCAGACCGCCAGAGTCACCAACCCGCCGACGAGCGCGCCCACCAGCGGGAAATAATACAGGGCATCGGCCATTCGCGCCGCATCCTTGCCGGGCATGGGCAGGATGGTCAATGTCCGCATTGCGGTGATGAAGCCGGAAAACACCATTATTTTACAATCTCTCCCGCAAATGATTTGAGATTTTATCCGAATTGACGAATATTATTCAAACAGCAAAAACCCGAATTGTTCCGGCCGGCGCGAGCTGCCATATGTGGGCGCCCACTGCCCGTATTCGGAGGCATTGCCAATTCGAACTGTGGCGACATTAAACCCGAAAATTGTGCCCGGAACAATGTCAGCCATCTCCAGATCGGCAAGCGGTATTTTTATTTCCGCGGTCCAGGCATCCGGCTGCACTTTCGGGCAGGCTTCGATTTTGGGGTTCCAGGATTTGTCTTCTCCGGCACCCGCGCAACGCACATCAAAGATTGTGCCCAGGCCATTAACCACAACCTGGTAAAACTTTTTATGATCGCGCCGGGGATCAAAAAAGATTTCAACGCAGTCATCAGCCCAGACATCGGCGTCCCTGAGTTTGGCTGCACATTTAATGCCTTTGGTTGAAGGCTCCCACGCCTTGTAAGCAATATAGAAATCCGTGGTGGTATAACCCATGCGAACCTCGCTTCTGCCGGATATTTTTTTAGTCAGTGAGGTATAGACGCATTGATAAAAATTAGTGATCCGGACCGCATGTTCCCAGCATGGGTCGGAAAGGCCGCCATCCAGCAGCGGGGCGGCGGCAAACTTTTTAACGCGCACCAGTAGGCCATACTTTTCGAGCAGGGCCAGCCCCTTGTCCTTTTGACCATTGTCATAATAAAAACGGCCCAGCTTGTAGTTTATATTAATGCTGTCGGGCACCAGGGCCAGGACGCCCGCCAGGCTCGCCTCCGCCTCCCGAAGCTGCCCGCGCAAGGCCAGCTGGTTCGCCTGTTGCGCAAGCTTATTCGCATTGTCTTCCAGCAGTTTCAAGGCCAGGGCATTAAGTTCGGCCTGCTTGGCGTCATTTTTTGTCTTGGCATAAATTTCTTGAACATCCTTCATAAGGACCAGCCTGAAATCGGCAGTGTTTTTTTTCTCAAGGGCCAGCAGAACCTCTTTCTGCAACTCCGGGTCAGGGTCCTTAAGCGCGGCCAACATGGGCTCGACACCTTCCGCATTATGTAAATCGCCCAATGCCCGGATAGCCGCCTTGCGGACGTCCGGCGCCGGATCATTGGCCAGGGTATTCAATGCTTGGCCAATTTCCATCTGGCCGCCCCGCAAAAACAGGCGCGCAAGCACCGTAATCAGATCCATGCGCGCGGCAACAGGCAAGCGCTTGTTTTTGGCCGCCTGGATCATGGCGGCGACATCAAAATCCTTAACCATGGCCAATTCGATCATCGCCGTTTTGCGCTCATCGGCATTGCCGCTCAGCTTGCGGACATTGCTTTCCACCCGGTTGCCGCACCCCGCCAGGACCAACGCGCAACCTGCCAGGCAAAATACCAGAAAATCAGACTTCATTTTTTTCATCATGCTACCTCGCATCATACCTGAGAAACGACATATAGGCCCCCATGAAAAAAACCGCATTCCAGATCAACAGCAACGCCACATCCAGGACCACGCCACCCAGCAAATGCGGCATGGTCATAACCGGCATCTGAAAGCGCGGATAATCCGAACAGGAATATTTCGGGTTTTTTTCGCCTTTAAGCTGCGCTTCTAACTGCTCACCCTCTTTCTTAAAGCCGTAATCAGCGATCCGCCCTTTATACTCAATCAGCTGCTTGCGAAGCACGCGTTCATTCCCGGCGTCTTCCCCGCCCGCCGCCAGCAAAACATACATGAAGGACGAAAAAGGCGACAGGCGGGACACATGTTGCCCCATCAATGTCTGGCGGTTGATTGCGTTCAAGAAATTATTATCCAACTTCTCCTGTTCCTGCGTCATAAACCTGCTGGTTTTTAATTGCACATCGTTCATATCCATCCATTTGCGCAATATTATTTCACTATCCCAGGCAATACCGTTTTCCCACCATTTTTCCGGGATACCGTGCGACTTATCATATGCCTTGCTCACCGTTTGCATCTGTTCCCAGGCCAGATTGGTCACATCGCGCTTGCTTTTCTCAAGGTCAACCAGCGATGATGTCCGGCCAAACTGCGTGGCCAGGTAGGGCGTCACGGCCGGCCAGGCCAGGACCAGGATTACCCACACCAAAAGCACGGCCACCGCGCTGGTAGCCGGGCGCGCGGTGCGGGCTGAAACAAACAGGCCCAGCGAGTAAATCGCGGACAGGTAAAGCATGGAGACAAAAAACATTAACAGCAACTGCGCCCAGTTGGCCGGGGTATAATGCACATCCCGGAAAATGAGGGTAATCATCACGGCGCAAATCAAGCCCACCACCAGCGGTAGAACCAGACTGACAAAGCCGCCGATCCATTTGCCCAGCAAGTATGTGTCCCGCGGAATGCTGTAGGAAAGCATGAGCCGGAGCGTGCCCTGCTCTTTTTCACCGCTCACCGCCTCGTAGCTGAAGACCAGCGCCAGCAAACTCATCACAACGCCAATGAAAAAAATCAGGTCGGTGCGCGGAAACATGTGCGCAAGTGGTGTCAGTTTTGGGCTCGCAACCGACAAAGGCTCCAAATATGGCGCGATTTGAATCGTGCGCAACCCTTCATCGGCCCGGCGCGACACGAAAATTTGCATGATATTGAGCGGCAAATCCACCTTGACGCCCCGCCATAAAATCATATAGGAGTCATTATAGCGCTCCACCTCCTGGCGATGCATGGCCGCATTTGCCCGCAAGTCCGCCAGGTTCTCAGTATATTCCCAGCTGTTAACCCACAGTCCAAGCCCAAGCGTCACAAAGCACAACAGGCAGGCCAGGCTGAACCGCAGGCTCAACAGGTTTTCCAAAACTTCTTTTTTAATAACCAGCGCCAGCATGG
Source organism: uncultured Verrucomicrobiota bacterium (assembly GCA_964469675.1). GTDB lineage: Bacteria > Verrucomicrobiota > Kiritimatiellia > JAAZAB01 > JAAZAB01 > VSJD01. Next base: position 17,725 of record CAYYBV010000001.1, on the reverse strand, counting down.
CGTGACTCCTTACTTCACATCATAACGCAAGAAGCACATAAAGGCGGTTAAAAAGCAGATGACATTAAGAACGGCGATGATTGAAAAATCGAACGCGGCCCGGTTGATGCTGTCTTCCAGTCTAGTTGGACTGACGACAAAGACCGCCAACGCATCCGGCCGGAACCAGTCCGCCTTGAGTTTGTTTGCGCGTCTTTCGTCCCAAAGCTTCTGCCGATAACTTTCAAAATCATCTTTAAACCGCTTGTCCGCCGCCCAATATTGGCGGTATAAATCAACACCCGTATCGGCCAGCGCCGCCGAGAGATAGCTATACGCGGCAAAGGGCGAGAGCCGCGAAAACAGCGTGCACAGCCGGTTCTGGGCAACAATCTTGTTTGCATAAAATTCATCAAGGTCCTGCCGGCGCCGCTGCCTTTCCTGCTCAAATGTTTCCTTGAGCTTTTTGGCCGCGTTTCCATAATTAAGCATTGTTTTGCCGATCGCATTGATTTTCAGGTTGATTTCTTCGTCCACTGCGTTTTTTTCATTTTCGATTTTGTTATAAGTCGGCACCGGCGCAATCAGCTTGGCGCACACAATGGCGATATTCGGGATTACCAAGACCCAGGCCGCCCAGACAAACAGCGCAATGATCATGGCTGTGACCGCGCGATGGGTCAGGGTTGAAATCATGATGCCGACCGTAAAAAAAAGCGAAATGTAGACCAGCGCCGCCCCAACCATCAGGGCAATGCGAACGAGGTCGCCCGGCTCCAGTTGCACATGTTTTTGCAAACTCATAATAAACAGCGCCACCCCCGTGGCCAAGAGCACCGGACAGATCAGCACCACGTAGCCGCCAACCCATTTGGACAGCAACACGAGGTGGCGCGGCACCGCATAAGAAAGGGTCAACTTCAAGGTCTGCTGCTCTTTTTCGCCGCAGATATTATCAAAAGAAAAAATCAAGGCCAGCAGGCTCAAGATAACGGCGACAATATAGGTAAAATCCGGCGCCATCAGCACCGAGAGGAACGGGTTTTTAAACCGGTCCGTATCGCTCCCGTCAGCGCCCCAGCCGCCGGCATGGCGCGCAATCGGCAGACCGCCTTCAACCCCGACCGCCAATATGCTTAAAAGCGCGGGCCGGTAACCAGAGCTAACACCTTGACTGGTCAACTCGCGGAGACGCTGTTCCGGTTCCGGAATTTTCCTGATTTTGGCCACCTGATCGGCGCGAACCGACGCGCTGGCCGCATAGGCATCCATGCGGCCCTGGTAATGCATGGTCATCAAATGAAAACCCAGCAGCATGAGCACAAAGGACAGGACCAGCGTCATCGCAAACCGGTAGGTCAGGACATGGCTGCGGATCTCTTTTTTGACCATTAACCCGAACATCCTATTTCTCCAGCTCGTACTGTAAATACAACTTTTCAAGGTCCTGATTACCAAGGCCGGCCTGATCCAGCTCCTGGACAATCCGGCCATGGCTCATGATCCCCACCCGGTCCGCGATGATCTCGGCCCGGAAGATGTCGTGGCTGGACATAAAAATGGCTTTGCCTTCCGCCTTTAACTCCCGCAGAATATCCAGGAAATCAGCCCCACCCTTGGGATCCAGCCCCGAAGTGGGTTCATCCAAAATAATCACCTCGGTATTTTTCATCATGGCAATGGCAATACCCAGGCGCTGGCGCATGCCCTTGGAAAAACTGCGCACGCGGCGGCGGTGCGCTTCCAGGGGCAATCCCACGCGCAACAGGAATTGCTCACAAGTTGCGGCGTCGGATTGAATGGCACCGCCGAGCCTGGCAAAAAACTCGATATTCTGCAGGGCCGTGAAACTGCCGTAGAGCATCACGTTTTCTGAAACATAGGCCGCGTGTTTTTTGGCCTCCAGCGGATCGCGCGTGATGTCAAAGCCGCAAATCCTGACGGTCCCCGCAGTGGGCTCGGTAAAGCCGAACATCAGCATCATGGTGCTGGTTTTGCCCGCACCGTTGGTCCCCAAAAGCACATAGATCTCGCCCGGGCTGATGTTGAGATTGAGATTGTCCACCGCCAGGACACCGTTCTCATAGCGCTTGGTCAGCTGGACGGCTTCCAATACAGCCGCTTTGTCCATAGGCCTTTACCTCCTGCTGATTTTAATGCTCGCGACCGCACTCCCGCCGACCAGGGCAAGCAACAGCCCGATCAGGATAACGTTGCCAATAACATTGCTTTTTGATCCGACGCGAATCGAGATGCTTTTATCCAGGGCCATGATCTTCTCGGTGCCGACTTCGGCTTCGGCCTTCACGCGGATATCATATTCGCCCACGCCGATATCAGCCGGAGGTGTAAGCGTAACCAACACCGGCTCCTTGTTGCCCGGCTTAAGCTCCGGAATAAGGTTGGGCGCGATTTTCTCCTTCCACAGATAGGGCGCATCCACCACAACCCGGGCATTCAGCACGGACAAGGTGCCGACATTATGCAAATCAACCCGGATGGTCGGCTGTTCGCCGACCTTGATTTCCTGGTACCGGTTGGCGCTGATAATCTCCAGTTCGCCCTTGCCGCGCGGGATGAGCTCCAAGCGCACCTTGTTGCCTTTGATGGTTTTAATGTCGGCATCGTCTATCGGCGCTTCCTTGTATTTTTCGCGCAAGTCATTGATGGTCTTGAGTTCGCTGGTGCTTACGGCCATCACGTAGAACACAATGGTCTGGTCAACAAAGGACGCCTCGAGTTTTTCCGGGATCGCGATCTCAAGGTCCAGCTGCTGCTTGGGAACGCTGGACGAAAACTTTACCTGCATGACCTTGGCGCTGGTTTTGGGATCAACCATGGAAAAATCAAACTGCTTGGGCAGATTGACCGCAACCAGCCGGAAGGATTCGTCTTTCTCCGCCAGCTTTTCAAGCATCAGGTCGAACTTAACCTTGCCGCCCAGGCTGCCTTCCTGGGCAAACTGGGCAGAATCAATACTGGGGAAAGCTTCCTGTGAATCTTTTTTAAGATACACCTGCGGCAGAAGATTGCGCTGGCCAAAGCGAATATCAACCACCAGGTTGTCGGCATCCTTGAGCAGCTGGAAGGTGAGATTGGTCTGCGCACCATGCTCCAACAGGGCAATCGTTTGCTCGTAAGGCTCGGCAATGATGGCCTGTTCGCGCAGCGAAACCCTGATATTATGAATGGTCATGAGGGTTTTAAACTGCTCCGGCGTCAAATCATTGAACATGGCCCTGATCCGGCCTTCCAGCGAATCGTTCAGCAGCGTGATATCCACCATCCTTTTTTCATCCGTGGTCCGGTATTTCTTGGCGGCAATCACGGCAATCGAAGAGGCCTTGTCCAACATATCCACCTTGACCTGGTCCAGGGCGATTTCCATTTTTTTGACCTGCACGGCGCTGTTGTCCAGGCTCTTTTTGGCGTCGTTAACGCTTTTGCCGCTGGCAACACCCGCCTCGCAAAGCATGGTGGTTTGGTCAAACAACCTCTGCGCCTGGGCTTGCTCCAGCTGCGCCTGGTAGAGATCCAGCTGCGCCTTCTTCATCTGCAAGCGACTGTCAAGGTACGTGCGATAATCATCCTGATCCACGGCAGCAGTCATCAGGTCACCCGTTGCGCCCGGCTGCGCCGCCGGGGCCGGGACATTTGTTGCCACCTTGACCGGTTCAATCTCCGCCGCAAGCGGAAGCGTCAGCGCCACAAACAAACCACACAGGACGACCGCCACATAACATCCTGTCCGACAGCTATTCTGTAATTTTCCATTCAATGCCATTTTCCTCCAAAAGCGTTCCCTTTTGTTGCGCCAGCTTCACGATTGACATATTGTAATTGACCAGGGCATTTAATCTTTGCAACCGGGCATTGGAGAGACCGGTTTGGGCGTTCAAAACATCCAAGCTTGTGCGCTCCCCAATGCTGAAGCGCAACTCCTCCGCCTTCAAAAGTCTTTCCTTCGCGGCCACATTGGCAGTATTGGCCTGCAGCTGCTGAAAATCAATCTGCAACTGGCGCACCGCATTGCGGACGTCCTTAATAATTTCATTTTCTTTTTGTTTCAGCCGAATCAAATCCTGGTCAAGTTCAATCCGGGCCATTTTGAGCCTGGCCCGGGCCGCCCGATTTTGAATCGGCAGACTGAAGGTCAGCCCGACATACGCATCCCGCGAATCGGGTGAGTACAGGTCGTTCCACTGGCCGCCGAAACTGTTTTCCAGCGTGTTCGCCCCGAGGATCGCTGTTAAATCGATTTGCGGCAGTAGCTGGTTTTTCGCCATGTATTCCATGGTTACATAGTTTTTTACCGACAGCTGCCGCAGTTGATAATCCGGGCGGGCCTTCAACGCCAGGTCAATGATTGTCTCCGGATCGGCCATTATTTCTTTAACGTCTTTTTGCATTTCGGGCCGGTCGGCCGGCACAATCGCCAGATCCGAGCGCAATTCGGTGTTTTTATTAAAAATGATGTTCTTAATCGCATCCTCATACTGGTAAATGGAATTTTCGATGGCAAGAATATCAACCCTCAGCGCCGTGGCACTGGCTTCCGGCGAGATCACATCGTATTCGGCCAGGAACCCGGCCTTGACCTGTTTGCGGTTTTTTTCCAGCATGTCCTGGGCATACTTGAACGACTCCCGCTTCACCTTCAAGGCCTCAATGGTTTGAACCAACGCCCAATAATAACTGTGCACCTCCACCAACCGGTTGATCAAATTCCACTTAAACTGGTAGACGGAGACCTGCTCGCCATTTTGGGCGATCATAATCGGGCCACGGTTGTATCGAAACCACCCATCCTTTAAAAGCGGCTGGGTAAACCTGATCTC
>CAYYBV010000001.1:6921-12898 GCA_964469675.1 uncultured Verrucomicrobiota bacterium | reverse complement strand
TTGATCTCCGGGCTGCCATTATAGGCGGGGTATGTCCCGCTGGAATCCGGATCTAAGCCCGTCCGAACAAAATCATACCTGATCGACAAGTTGCCGCCGCTGATGAGCTTCTGTGCAATGCCCGCATTGGCCGAAAAAGTTGTCGTGACCGTATCATTGGTAAAGCCGCTCGTTCCGGCCGGATCTTTATTCTTGGCCAAAGCCGACGAGGCCTTTATGGTCGTGTCATAAACGCTCCTGGCCTCCATTGTCCGGGCCTTATAGGCGCCGGGCACCGAACGATCATAGGCAATGCCGAGATCATTTTGAATGGCCATGCCGATGGTTTCAGCCAGGGTAAGTACAATCAGGTTGGTTCGCCCGCGCAGCACGTCCGAACCGGATGTTGGTAAAATATTTTCCGCTTTGACTGAAGCGGCGGCCAAAGCCATGATGAGACAAATAACAGCTTTGTTCATGTGTATTTTCCGGCAACCGCTTCTTGTCCGGGCATTTCCCATATGCGTCACCACACCGCCGGGCACAAAGCGCGTGTTTGTCCGAAACAGGCAGTTAAAAAAGCGCGCGCATGATTTCCGGCATTCATACTCATTAACTTGTTAAACAAGATAATAATCGAATTTGTTTCACAAAGCATCAATTTAAAACGTTGATATGTTTGCCATCCGTATCAGCAATGGATTCACGCGCCAGGCAGGATGCCGGCCTGCTGAAAAGTGGCCATTTCGTTATAGATGGCCAGGGCGTCTTCCATGATTTGCATGGCAATGGCCGCGCCCGTGCCCTCGCCCAGGCGCATATCCAGGCTGACGATTGGCCGCAGGCCCTCTTTTTTAAAAAACTGGCGGTGGCCCGGCTCGGCGCTCATGTGCGCAAAAAACAGATAATCTTTCACGGCCGGGCACAGGCGCATGGCAACCAACGCGCCGGCGCTGGAAATGAAGCCGTCCACAATCACCGGCCGCGCCCGTGCCGCCGCGCCCAGGCACAAGCCGCAAATGCCCGCAATTTCCAGGCCGCCCAAGGCCGCCAGCGTCGCCAGCGGGTTCGTGCAACTTGCCCGGTTAACCGCCAGGGCTTGTTCCACGACCTGCCGCTTACGGGCCAGTCCCCCGGCATCCAACCCGGTACCCGGGCCGACCAAGTCACCCACCGGCAGTTGCAGCAGAACGGCAAAGAGTGCCGCCGCCGGAGTCGTGTTGCCGATACCCATTTCGCCTGTGGCCAGCAGGGTTACATGGTTGTCCACGGCCTGGTTGGCGCGCTCAATGCCCACAAGGATTGCGCGCCGGGCCTCTTCAATGGTCATTGCCGCCCCGCGCGCAATATTTTCGGCGCCGCGCTTGACGTTCAAAAGAAGCAACCCTTTCTGTTTGCCCGGGTCTTCCGCCATGCCGATATCAATCACTTCCACCCCGGCCCCGGCACGCCGGGCAAGCACATTGATGCCCGCGCCGCCACAAATTATATTTTTCACCATCAGTGCCGTTACCGACGAGGGATAGGCGCTGACGCCCTCTGCCACAACCTTGTGATCCCCGGCGAATATAAAAACCCGCTTGCCTTCAATTTTCGGCTGGTCACATTGCAAAACAGACACCATCCGCGCCGCGAGTTCTTCCAGATACCCCAGACTGCCCCGCGGCTTGGTCAAGGAATCCAGGCGCTGGTAAGCTTTAGCAATCCAGGCGGGCGCAACCGGCTGAATCATCCGAAGAATCCGGTCGTATAACTCGCTGGGCGTCATGGAGTGATCCTTGATGGACAGGCTTTGGGCATGGATGAATTTAATACTGCCCGGCATCCAATCCTTCGGAAACAGGCGCGTAGAAGGCGTCACGGACGTATTGGTAACCGGCATCGTTGGGGTGATTGGCCGAGGGCTGATTCATCAGGCGGGATTCCCAGCCAGGCACGGCGGTAATGGATTCAAACACCGGCGCCACGGGAATATTTAAATCGGCGGCAATGGTATAAATGCGCGGGTTAAAAGCCTCGATCCGCGCCATCTGCGCGCTGCGATCGCGGTATTCGTTGGCGATTACCGGCGGAATTGTGGCAATGATTACACGAATACCGCGATCAAGGGCCAACTGGATCATAATGCGCAGGTTTTCTTCGATTTCGTCAAACGGGACATCGTCAACATGGTCGTTGGTGCCTTCCATCAGCAGGACAAGATCAGGGTTGATTTCATCCAGCATCACGGGAAAGCGGTCAACCCCGTCATAAGTGCTTTCTCCATCCCGGCCCTTGTTGATCGAAACAATATAACCGTCGTAATTCTGTTTTAATTTAGTCTCCAGGAGTTTTGGGTAACCGGTGGCGGGACTGTCGGTGCGGCTGCCATCGCCATAGGTAATGCTATCACCAAAAGCGACGAATAACAGGTCTTCGCGCCAGAGCGATTTGACTGCCGTCCAGTTTGTGCCACCGAATGGCAGACTGAACTTCCCGTATCCGCTGCCGGAACACCGAATCATCCAGTTCGGAATAGAATCGGCATACACCATTGGGTCCGCACGCCCGTCGCCGTCGTAGTCGCCCGGCACCGGTTTATACGCGGCGTCACCCAGGGTAATGGAACCCGAATTCACATAACCGCCATCGGAAAGCAGGGCCCGCCATTCGCCGGTAACCTTGTCATAGACGCAAAGATCCGCACGCCCGTCATTGTCATAATCGGCCGGCACTGCCTGGCACCCGGATTCACCCCATATCGATGGAAGCGCTATGTACCCCAATTTGGAAAGCAAGGCATACCAATTGCCAGTTGATTCCTGATAAAAACAGGGATCAGCCTTGCCGTCGCCGTCATAATCCGCCGGAACTGGAATATAACCCGGCCCACCCCAGTGTTCGATTACGGCCTGGCCGCTGTCCGAATACCATATTCCGAAAGTGCCCGATGCCCGGTCATAATAGGCCAGATCAGTAATGCCGTCACCATCGTAATCGGCGCTCACCGGGCCAGCGCCGGCAACACCAAAATCTCTGACAACCGCCTGCCCGGCGCTACCGGAGAGATACATCCACCAAGCGCCGTTTTTACTCATGACGGCCGTATCAGTTTTGCCATCACCATCGTAATCGCCCGGCGCCGGACGCCGGCCGATACCGCCTATGATCGGTTGCGCCCCGGATGTAAACTGACGGCTTGAAAACAGTATCGTCCAGTAGCCGCTGGATTCAGCATAGATGGCCAGATCGGACTTGCCGTCCCCGTCATAATCATTGACCCGGCTCACGGCCGGATTCGGCAGGACATATTGCTCCGTGTCCAGGACCTGCCAGCTAATCAGGTCGGCGGACCCCTTCCATTCCACCGTAACGGTAAAATTAGACACCGTTACCAGGCTGTAGCCATTGGTATAAGCAACATGCCGAACATTGGCAGCCATATCCGATTCGCCTTGTGCCACGCCATAGGCGCCGCCCCAGTTTATGCCCGGCGCGCCGCCGGAGCCGACCACCAGCTGGCGGAACGTCCGGCCATTCGGCGCAGCCACAAGGGCATGATCGTAAAAATCATCATGTCCGCAGAAATAAAGCTGGCCACCGGCGGCGGTCAGGCTGTCGATGAACGCATCGCGATTCGTGCGGTTAACGGCCAGGCAATCGGGATCAGCCACCTGTACCGCCGGCTCATGGCCAAACGCGAAGACGAGCGCCCGGGCGTTGAGCGCCAGCTGGTTAGCCAGCCACGCCTGGTTAACGGCATGCTCATTGCAAAACTGATCCAGGACGACAAAGAACGCGTTGTGATGCGTAAAACTGTAGGTCAACCCCTCTTCGCCGGCGGGCCCGTTAAGGGGCGTATTGGTAAAGGCTCTTAAAAAGGCCGTGCCCGCAGCGCTGTCACCCGTGGCTTCGTGTTCGCCACGCACAGGGTAAACCGGAATACCGGCCTGATAAACCGGCGCCATGGCATTGGTCCACAGGGCATACTGCACGGCCATGTTGGTGCCATGCGAGGATATCGGGTCACCGTAAATCAGGTCGCCAACGGCAATCACCAGTTCAGGGCTATCGTTGCTGATGGCCTTTGCCATGGCGGTCAGGACGGGCGTATTAACCCACGGGTCAGCGGCCGTATTCGTGCTATCGCCACGGGTGCCGCCAATGACGGCAAAGCGCCACACACTCGCAAACACCGGATTCGCGAGCAAAAAAATACCGAGGCACACCAGTACACAGGACTTAAGTGCACGGAATGTATCTGGATGGGGGAAAGATGAGGTTCCTGTTTTCATAACCTGCTCCGAATGAACATGGATTGTCCATATCCGAAGGAAAATGTCAAGAAGCTTGAGCCCGTATATTGGCCCCCAACCTGCGGGACAGTCCGGCCCATCCGAGCATGGCGCGGCGATTTTGCCGCTAAAGTCTTGCCAAGTGCAAACAACACATTTGCCTTATACCACAACTGCGTTACAGGAAACCGACCTGTTCCTGGCGGAGGCAGTCGGGGGGGATTTCGGTAATGAAGCGGGATGGCTGAAAAAACTGGGCGCCGCCATCAGGGGCGCGGCGCACGGCCGGCACGCACAGGAACAGCTCGTCCTTGGCGCGAGTCACGGCCACATAAAACAGGCGGCGCTCCTCCTCGTCATCGCCGGATTCGGTCATGGCACGGCTGGATGGAAACATGCCATCGGCCGCCCAAAGCACGAAAACGGCATTCCACTCCAGGCCTTTGGCCTGGTGCACCGTGCTCAAGCGCAGGCTGTCCGTGGCAATCCCATCCATGCGGTCGGCTTCGGCATCCAGGTTGGTGACCAAGGCCACCTCATTCAGAAATTCCTCGGTGGACTCGAAATCCGATATAAAATTCATTACTTCCTGCAAATCCTCCATGCGGCGCTCATAATCATCAAAGGTGTCGAGCGCATATTGGTCGTAAAACACCTTGTTAAACTGGAATACAATCTCGGCCGGATCTTCCTTGAGCTCCGCCTCGTATTTTTCAAGGATTGGTTCAATTGTTTTCCACAAAGCTTGGGCGGCGGCGGGCAAGGAATCGTGCAGCGCCTGGCGCTGGGCGGCGTCACGGGATGTAAAACGACCGCCCAGTGTGCGCCAGATTTTCCCGGCCGTTTTCCCGCCGACCCCCGGCAGGAGCGACATCAGACGCGTAAAAGCCAGTTCATCGCCAGGGTTATGCAGGACACGCAGGAGACTGCAGGCGTCCTTGATATGGGCCTGCTCAAAGAACCGGACGCCGGAAGTGACCGTGTAGGGAATGCGCTCGCGAGCCAGCTCCATCTGCAGTTCCATGGCATGGTAATGGGCGCGATAGAGCACGACCATGTCGCGCCAGCCGCAGCCTTCGCGCCGCAGGCGCTGAACCTGTTCGACCACATAGCGCGCCTGGTGGCCGCCATCGCGCAGGATGGCCAGGACAGGTTTGTGACAAGCCGCGCGGGTGGCGCGCAAAACTTTCTGAAACTGGCGCGGATTGCCGGCGATACAGCGGTTGGCCACGTCAAGGATTTCGGGCACACTGCGATAATTGGTTTCCAGCTTGAATGTGCGCGTATCCGGGTAGCGTTCGGGGAAAGTCATGATGTTGCGGTAGTCCGCGCCACGCCAGGCATAAATGCTCTGGAAATCGTCACCCACCACCAGCAGGTTGCGATTGCGTTTGGCGATCAGGTCCACCCAGTCGGCCTGGATCGGATTGGTATCCTGGTATTCATCCACAAGCACATAGAGGAACTGCTCCTGGTAGTGCGCCAAGACCTCGGCATGCTCCTGGAAAAGCCGCAGGCCGTTGATCAGCAGGTCATCAAAATCCATGGCGTTCTGGGAGCGTTTCTTCTTCTGGTACAACTCCAGCACGCGCAGGACCTCGTCGGGGTCCACGGGGTGGGTTTCGAAACGCTGTTCGACGGCCGCGCGCACGGCCTGGCGCCGGTTAACCGCCCCGCTCAAAAGCGACATCACCACTTCCGGCTTTGGAAATTCCTTGCCTTTC
>CAYYBV010000001.1:0-6911 GCA_964469675.1 uncultured Verrucomicrobiota bacterium | reverse complement strand
TTCAGTTTTAATTCGGCAAGGCAGGTTTTGATCAAAGTGATGGAATCGTCATGATCCAGTATGGTGAAATCGAGGCCGTATTGCAGCAAATGGGCGTGCTTGCGCAGGATGCGGTTGGCCATATGGTGAAAAGTGCCGCCCCACAATCCCCCGACACTTCCGCCTACCAAGACCTGGGCGCGTTCGAGCATTTCGCGGGCGGCACGGTTGGTAAAGGTCAGGAGCAGGATGCGCCGGGCATCCACGCCTTTTTGCACAAGATACGCCACGCGGTAGACAAGCGTGCGGGTCTTGCCCGTGCCGGCGGCGGCCAGCACGAAGAGCGGGCCATCCGGAGCAGTGACCGTCGCCAGTTGCTCGGCATTCAGCGATTTTTCAAAGTTGATCGGAGCCAATAATTCAGTTTCCACTTTTCTTCCACACGCTGAACGCTTCACGCGAGACGCGTAACGTGCTTTACGACGGGCGATTCATGGATTGGGCCTGGTTTAGACTGGAATGCATCCGGAGCAGGTCGGCAACACTAAATTCCTTGAGGGCTTCCGCTGAGCCGCCGGCCATTTTTTCCATTACGTGCCGAATGGCTGGATTTAACATGTCCAAGCCCAAACTATGGGGCGTAACTCCGTCCTGGATCATGACATCAATAATGTCCTTGACGCGGATTGAATCCGGAACCTTGAGCAACACATAGCGCCCGGCACCGTCCGCCACATCCACCAGCAAGTCGGCCTTCAAAAGGGCGTCCACGACTTCATGAATCAGCCGGACGGGAACGTGGTGGGTGCGCGCATAGGCATTGACCTCGAAATTGGGGACATTGATCATCATGGACTGCGCCGCGTGGGACATGATGGAAAGCGCCAGCATGATCCGGGACTGGACGCTGGCCCCGTGGGCTTTCTGTTCCATTTTGTAAGTCGAATAATTTTGCAGGGCAAACCCGATTTCGGCGCCAAGCAGAATTATCCACCAGGAGATATACAACCAAAACAGGAAGATCGGCACCGAGGCCAGGGTTCCGTAAATGGCATTATAGCGGCTGATGCCAATCTGCAATTCGATATACAGCCATTGCCAACCAACCCACAAAGAGCCGCCGATAATTCCGCTGACCACCGCCGGCATGGTCAACACGCGCGTGTTCGGCATCAGCTTGTAGAGAAAAATAAATGCCAGCCAAGTCACCAGCAGGGGCAGGAAGGCAAGCAGCTGGACATACAGCAAATGGACATAGCCAAAGCGTTCTTGGAGCAACAGGATCAGCGTCGGGTTGCTGAGCGAAGCATTGATCGTTGTCGCGGCCACCATTAAAACCGGGACAACCATGACAATACTCAGGTAATCCGAGAATTTGCGCAACAGCCGCCGGGACAAGGTTATGCCCCAAACCCGGTTGAACGACATTTCAACGCAACCCAGCACCTGGACCACGGCCCAAAGCAGGAGCACGAGCCCAATCCCGCCCAGCGTGGCAAAATTCGTGTTTTTAACATACGTGAACAGTTTCACCACAAAATCCTGGAACTGATCCGGCATGGCGGCAATGGCCAGGATGATGCGCTGTTCGGCCCAGTCGCCCGCGCCCAGTCCCCGCAATATCGCCAAGGCCAGCGCCAAAATCGGCACGATGGCCATCAGGGAGTTGTAAGTCAGCGAGGCCGCATGCAGGGGGCAAGCGTTATCCTGGAAACCCTTGAAAACCAGGAAGACGATCCGGACAAAACTAATGCCGAGCCTTTTAAGCCGCGACAGCGAGTGCATCTCGATTTCCCAAATGCTCTCGGATAAGAATCGCCAGACACACTGGAAAAAACTTGATGTAGGTTTTGGGTTCATGCAAAAATTATCAAGCCTTCGTCCGGCTGCCGGCTTGACCCACCGGTCGGCGCCAGCCTGCCGCCTGCTGAAACATTCCCCAGGCCGCCCAGGTTTTGGCGTCTTGGACAGCGCCTTGGGACATCATGGCCTTCCATTCGGCTTCGTCAAGCAAAACCACCGCCAGATGTTCGTCCGGATCGGGATCCGCCGGTCCAGGCTGGGCCAACTCGGCATAAAAAAGAAAAATCCGTTCTGTGCAGAAACCAGGGGCCGTAAATATGGACCCCAGCGGCGTAATCGTCTGCACCGCATAGCCGGTTTCTTCGCGGATCTCGCGCCGGGCGCACGCCTCCGGTGTTTCCCCGTCCTCCAATGTGCCGGCCACAATTTCCAGCAGTTCCCGCTCAAGCGCCTTGCGAAACTGGCGGACAAATACAAGGCGTCCATCCGGCGCGCGCGCCAGGATGGCCGCCGCGCCGGGATGACTTACAACCTCGCGCCGGGCGCGGCGGCCATTGGCAAGTTCGACCTCAAGCACATCGAGCTTGAGCAGGCGCCCTTCAAAAACTTTTTGTGAATTAACCGTTTTTTCTGTCATTGCCATGCACGGTCAAACCGGGAGCGCTGATGGGCAAGTTTAACCGAATCCGCATTTGATCATAGAACATGCGCTTTTGTTTGTCCATCCCCCGCCCTTTTCTGCCAAACAATGGTCTCGGCAGAGATATAACCGAAAGTTGTGGATAAAGGAAAAGAGCGTATCCTTCGTTGTGAAGAAAACAACAACACCCTGTAGAAGCAGGGAGGAAGGACACGCCCACGGGAAAAGGTACCAGAGCGATAACGTTGGATCAACAAGGGAATAAATCAAAGACGAACACTGCTGTCCAAAATAACCCGATTTTGGACAGCAGTGTTCCTAAGTAGTCATGTTCAGGAGTAAAAGTTTCCTTCCTCCACGCTCCGCACGGATGCGGTTTTGTAAATCGGTGTGGGGCGTGGATGCTTTCCTCCGGCTCTGGATTGGATCGCGCTAATACCTCAATGCTTGGATTGTGGCGCAGGCGCTCTTTATTCCGGGCGATAAGTCCGTCTCGGTCTTAGCGCTCCTTATGGCTTATTCGTAGGACTGACGCCTTCTCCCTCTTCAACTCTGTTGGACAATGAGCCTTCGGAAGGTTTCTGTGGGCCAGCATTTTTTTTACCCTTCGATTCCTTGACCTGTTTTAAGTAGTCAAGAATGCCCTGCCAGTTACGAATCTTCTCGGGACTTTCGTGTAGAGCGGCGGCATCCTTTATTAGTGACTCGATAAGTTGCTCGCTAAACCCATCTCTCCTCATCTTCTCTATGGTTCGCTTCTTGTTTTCGCCTGTGCGCCTTAGGATGCTTTCGAGCTGATCAATAACCGTAAAACCTTTGTCTTTGGCATCGATATCGGCCCCCGCTTCGATAAGGGCTTTTACGATTTGCATGTTCGCTTCTTCTGCGGCAAGCATGAGAGGTGTTCGCCCGTATTGATCTTTTACATCGACATCCTTTTTCGCACTTACCATGTTCTTTACCTCCTCAACATTGCCCTTCTTGATAACCTCAAAAATCGTTTCCGACTCTGCCCAAGCAAAGGCACCTGATATCACCAAAACAAGGAATACAACAAGAACACTTTTCATTTCAGAATCCTTTCCTCCGATTTGTCAAGGGAAACTACTTCCATCCCAAGATGATCCTTCCGATGTACTCGACGCATCCTCGCCACCTTCGAGCGGCATGTCGAAGGTTGTGGGATGCGCCGTCTCCAAGGTCACAATACTTCCGGCAATTGCTCGCGGCGTCCCAAAAATGACGTAGTCCGATGAATCAACAGTCTCACCCGTTGCCGTATGATAGGCGTCTTCTGCCCAATTGGCACAGGTATGCGTATATGTCCACTCACTGGGAGTTGAAACAAATGAGACGAGAGCGTCATATCCTGATGGCGATAGCAAGTAATATCGATTATGGAGCCCTGACGGATTCTCCAAACCAACATGCACATCGGAGTTTGTAGTAGTCCGGGGCCTATTTCCCCATAAACCATAAGTTACAGTAAAGGGAGATCCAGACGAATAATCAGTCACAGATATCCAAGCATGCCCATCCGTAAAGCCAGCACCTGGATCAACGTTCGCGTGAATGCCAAGCACCTCTGTGCAGACCAAGAACTCTTTCGGCGTGTCTGGACCGCAGGTTGTGCTAACTGTCTTGGTATCGGAATCATAACCTGATGGCGCCCCGCTATATGTGTGTGATACTTCCAGCCCCGATCCGGAAGCGCCAAATGTTCCTGTCCAAGATGGCATACCCGCGGGTAAAGTGACACCGGAAGGCTGGATATTTGTTGCCAAGAGATACGCATCTTTGCCGTAGAGAATTTTCTGAACGCCGGTGAAATCGCGCCATGTCGTTGAACCTCCAATACGGAAGTTAATAGACTCCACTTTAATTACGGCAATCTTCAGCATCCTTCTACGGGTGCAGTTTCCACAGTCACCCCCGGTACCGCAGTTGCAATTAACCGTGACCGTGGCTTCGCGATCGGCGCCGACCGCATTGCTCCAAACTGACATGACCGAACCGTCCGAGAAATTGCCGCTCGCGGGAGTCCAGCCATCGCCCTCAATCTGCCAATTAAATATATGGCCAACATTTGCATTGGTGGGTATCAACGCCTGGCTGATCAGCACCTGCGCCTGTCCGTTGGCGCCCTCGGCAATCACCAGCAGGTTATTCGTCGGCGTGGCATCGGTATCGGTCTTGTCCTGTTTGTTGTTATTCACATTGCCCGCATCCGCCAACGTGAGCGCGGCCAGCTGGGCCACGGTAAAGGCCGTCGTTATCCTGCTCGTGCTCGTCCCAAACGTGTTGTCAGCGTTGCAAACCCAATCCAGTTTTGCAACGACCACCACCGAGCAGTATCCCGGCGCGTTCCAACGGATTGTCAATCCGTTCGTATCGCCACCGGCAATGGGTGTTTTGCTGGTCTGCTCAATGCTGATGGAATCCACCCATGGCCCATTTGTCACCGCATAGCCCTCAACCCTGGTATAATCGAGCGCCAGCACCGACATGCAACCATCACACACCGGGTTGGGCGCCCATATAGCAGTAGGCACGGGACAAGCCCAAGCGCTTTGGGCCGCGCACCACGCCGCCAGAAAAACAAAGGTTCGCAACGCTAATCTCATTTTTGCGCCGTTCCGAGTCCCGTTTGGCCATCCTCCAACACAAATGTTTGGATACTAACGCTTGCCTCGTCGAACTTTAATCGTTTTTGCCTCCGGTTTTTTTCTTCAGCTTTGCCCTCGGCATGCTCATGAAAACGGAAAACGCATTCGTCGGCGGTCAACGCAAAGTCACCGCCGGCTATCGCCAGGGCCGGGGTGATCGGCGGAATATTGCGTCCGTCCAGCTCTTTCCACATGCCCGTCGCGCCGGTTAGAGCCAAAGTCAGAGATTCCCCGGGAGTTTGCGGCATTATCACAAACGCACCATCACCGGATTCATTAAATGCTCCGTCCGTTTTCAGGCATAGCGCCCCGAATTGTTTCATTCGAAGATGCAGGAAGGTATGCGCAATCACCGCCGGTCTTCCGGGATCGGTGACGATGAAGTTCTTGTCTTCCGCCTTGACCAGCTTGATTCCAAGCGGCTCCACCTTGAGCGATATTTTTTCATCGCCTCCCGACAAGCGCAATGCCCAGGCATCAATATCCGGCAGATGCACAATGATCAACTTGGCTTTCCCGGCTTTGGCGGTCAGTATATCGCCATCCTTGCCAGGTTGCCACGAACAGTCGGTTAAGCCTTGCCAAGGCAAGCGGATTCTGATCTGGCGTCTGCCGAAGGCAAAGAGCTCAATGACGCCGTGTTTGGCGTCGAACCAAAGCGTATGGCTCATATTATGAAACTCGCGTTCCCGCACTGTGGCCCGGAACTCCTTGGTGCGCGGATCGAAGACCCTGAACTGCGTTCCACGGCGATTGAAGCGCCGAATTTCCCAGTTATTGCGCATCACGAACAGCCCGGCATCCTGGAACGCCTTGCTCGTTTGGGAGGGCGGGAGCGCTTCCAGCATATCGAAACCACCGTAAGCCACCCAGGCAAAGTCCGGCCGCTGGAAAATCCGGCTTCCCCAGAACAGCCATTCCCGCTTGTTGGCGTCTTCACAGGTCGGCGCGACAAAGGGAATACACCCGTGCATATCGAGGGTATAGACCAGGAATTCCAGCAGATGCTGAAGCCGGCCCGCCAACGCGGGCGCCACTCCCGGCAGACCGGCGCGGTGCGCGATTGCCAGCGGCGGCATGACGCTTTCGATGGTTTCCACGGTGGACTGCAGGTCGCCATCGATCGTGCCGTCTTGCGCCTGGTGTTTCTCCAGAAATTTCAGCATGGCCTTGGCCGACGACTTCCGCCAGGCTTCCGTTCCTTTCAGTTCGTTCAGGCATGCCGCGGCATTGTAAAGCGCGCAGGCGGCCTGGAACTTTTCACCGTCTTTCGGATCCTTCCGCTCCAGAAATTTACGGGTGCCAGCGGCATCGCGCTGAAGCGCGCGCACAACGGCATCTAGAAACTCATCGCTGTAGATTCTGGCCCGGTTAAGCCGGATCAGCGCCGGCGGCCAGAATTGCAGGCGTTTTACACAGGCATCCGGGGATCGGTCCAAATTTTCAAGTTGCCGGCGTATCGCCTTACGCCAGGCTTCGGCACCCAGGCAGCATTCCTGCCATTCGTCGTAGGCGACGATATTCACCCAATTTGTACCGGTGATACCCGCAAGGTCTTCGCGCGCCGGGTCATTGGCCAACAGAACCCGCCGGATCAGTCCGGCGGTGTCCCACGCATGCGGTTGAATACCCTTTAAGATCAGGGCCTGGTAAAGAATCGCATCCGGCAGGTTGGCATAGATCGGCAAAAGCACGATATCCTTCTCGTAGCCAATTTGTAGTTTTTCCACAAAAGCGCGCCGGCCGGCGCGCGCCGCGATGTTTTGCACGCAGAAACAGGCGGCAACGAGCAGGGAAACGGCCAGGATGGCCACTCCCAGACC